>NZ_CAWMRY010000014.1:0-103968 GCF_963870295.1 Aeromonas sp. ANP5
CGGGACACAACGAAATAAAAGGGCCCGCCATCATGGCGGGCCCTTCTGGTTTTAAGAACACTCTCTTATCTGCGCTGGGCCAGATGCATCATGGCTTCCAGCACGGCGCCGCCGATGGCGCGGGCCTTGTCAGAGACGGTGGTGGCATCGGCGCGCTCGCCGCGCGGGTCGATATCACCAATCTTGAAGCCGACCGGCACTTCGATGCCATCGCTGAGCAGCCCCCGCACCATGCCGGAGAGCGGCGCGATAATGGGAGTATCCCCTACATGGGCAATCACATCCCCCTCCTGCACCAGATCGCCGAGCTTGATCAGGCTCTTCATCACCCCAGGGGCGGGGGCGCGCACCACCCGGCGGGCGGAGTGCCCCTCAATCACCCCGGGAATGCCGGTATTGGGCTGGGCAGGGCCCTGATAGATGACCCGGCCCAGATGATGACCGCGGTTGGTCTCAATGACCGCATCGCAGTCGCGCCCCGCCTCAAACCCCGGGCCAAGGGCCACCGTAATGGGGGCCATCTCTTTGTGAGTGCCGAGATTCTGCTTTGCGAGGATGGCATCCACCAGATAGCGGGGCTTGAGCTCGGCGAGGGTGGCACAATCGGGGTCAACCAGTAGCGGAATGACGCCCCGATCCAGCTGCTCGAACGCCTGTTCGACGCTCTCGACCCGCTTGGCACGTACTCCCTCGACCCTTGTTTCACCGTCGAACATCCCCTGAGCGAAAGCGACAGAGCGGCGGATCACCGTGGGCTTGTCGAGATCCAGCATCACCACCTTGAAGCCGGCATTGTGCAGGCGCAGCGCCACCCCGGTGGCGATATCGCCGGAGCCGCGCATCACCACCAGCTGATCCCGCTTGAGGCGCACATCATCCTGCATCAGACCGCCTGCCTTGCCGTTTTTCACCTGCAATAACTCGGCGAGAATGCTGATGGCGATCTCCTCGGGGGTCTCGGCGCCGATGTTGTAGCCGATGGGGGCGTGCAGCTGCTGCAGTTGCTCCTGGCTCACCCCTTGCTGGCGCAGCGCCTGGGTGAAGGTCTGCACCTTGCGCTTGCTGGCGAGCAGCCCCAGATAGGCGAGGGGACGGCTGATGAGGCGATCCAGCGCCTCCTTGTCCTGATGGTTGGTGGCGATGATGACGAAGTTGGCGGGCTCGATGGCCAGTTTATCGATCACCGTGCTGATGGTATCGGCCTGCACCAGATGGGTACCGGCGGGGAAGAGGTCAGGGTTGAGGCTCCCCTCGAAGCAATCCCCTATATGGACATCAAAGCCGAGCGGCGCCGCAGCATGGGCCACAGCCCGGTTGACGTGGCCGGCACCAATGAGCACCAGCCGTGGTCGCAGACCATAGACATCGATATAGACCGACATGGCACCACCGCAATCCGATCCGACCGCATGCTCACCGTTGCGTGCC
This sequence comes from Aeromonas sp. ANP5, assembly GCF_963870295.1. Classification (NCBI taxonomy): domain Bacteria; kingdom Pseudomonadati; phylum Pseudomonadota; class Gammaproteobacteria; order Aeromonadales; family Aeromonadaceae; genus Aeromonas; species Aeromonas sp. ANP5. The sequence continues at coordinate 1,429 of NZ_CAWMRY010000014.1, forward strand.
ATCCGGCCGTGGAAGATGCGCGGCTTGCGCTCGGCAATGGCGGCCACGGCCTCTTCGATCACCAGCCGCTCGATCATGCCGCCGCCGATGGTACCGAGGATCTGGCCATCGGCCATCACCAGCATCTGGGCCTGATGGCGGGGGGTGGAGCCACGGCTCTCGATGATCTGGGCAATGGCAAACGGCGTGTTCTCCTGTTCCAGTCGGGCTGCGTGTGCAAAAAGATTCATAAGGTACCTCTTCTTATCCTTAAACCATCATGGGCGAGGCGGCTGTGCCTCATCCTGAGCGAAGTAACCGAGTGCGAGGCGAATGGGCTGTGGCTTGCGAACCGCCCCCTGCCAGATGGCATGGAGCTCGGGGTGGCGGCTATGCAGCTTTATCAATTCATCGAGCCACGACGCCTCATTTTGATAATCCCCATTGATAAACCAGATCCGGCGCGCCCTGGCCGGGGTGCCCTTGAACAGCCCCTCGGGGTGGGAGAGCAGCTGGTGAAACAGGGCCCAGTCGAGGGGGTCACCGGCCTCTATCCCGCACAGGGCCTGAAGCTCTGCCCAGCGGTGGATCTGCTGCGGGTCGGCCTTGGCTCCCACCATGGCGCCGCCTGTCAGGGCGATCACCCAATCACTGCTCTGGGGAATGCAAGGTTCGTGCAAAGCGGGCACTTTCAATAGCTTGTGATGGGCGCCATCCGCTTCGACCAGGATGAGATCGAAGCGCTGCTGCCCCTTGATGAGATCAATCTGCTGGGGCGTGGGGCCCGCCACCTTGCCGCTGGCCTGATCGATATGGCTGAACAGGGCGACCAGGGTCGGCTCATCGGGCAGTTGCTGACAGCGGGTCAGCTGGCGGACGGGATCGGCTTCCAGGATCAATTCCCGATAGTGTGACGGGGCAGGCAGAAACATCCGGGTGGTGGTGGTAATTAGCACCCTTTTACCCTGTTGATAAAAATATTCCGCCAGCCAGAACAGGGTGCTGGTTTTTCCACCGGCCCCGCAGAGGCTAATTAAGGTGGTATGGCTATCAATATTTTGGGTGAGCGAGTTTAATAGCGGTTCTATATCTGGAAATGCGACAGCAACAGCGTGTGGGTGCGACATAATGACGACCAAAATAAATATCGAAGGGAGTGGGAAACAACGTTGCCAGGAACAAGTGCAGTGTGACTGTATAATAACGGCGGCGGGTTTATCTTCCCGAATGGGTACCTGGAAAATGATGCTACCTTATTGCCAGGGGACAATGCTTGATGCAAGTCTCAAAAATGCCCTGGCTTTTTGTCAGCGCGTTATTCTGGTGGTGGGCCATCGTGGCGAGGAACTTCAAGCGCGCTACGGATCTCGGCCGGATATTGCTGTCGTCCACAACCCCGACTATCGGCAGGGGCTGGGCAGCTCCATTCGCTGCGCCCTGGCGGCCAGTGACGCTGACTACCTCTTTATCAGCCACGGGGATCTCCCCTGTATCCCGCGCGATGTCTATCAACAGCTCTGGCAGGCACGGGGCTGTGAGACACTCTTTCCCACCTGGCTGGGGGAGACGGGCCATCCGGTGTTGCTGCCAAAAACCATCGCAAGGGAGCTGGCTACCGCGCCGGCACAGCAGTCGGTGCGCCGCTGGTTGCAAGAGCATCCGCACCGTATGGTGCCAGTCGACAGCCCCGCCATCCTGTTTGATGTGGATACCCCGGAGCGCTATCAGGCGCTGCTGGGTGGCATTCTTGAAAATGAGAGTTAGCCCATGAAATAACCCTGTTTTAAAAAGATAACGGGGAGATAAATGGCGTATCAAAGTGATATTTCTCGCACTTGATCTGATAGGGCGAGTTCTTTTTGAACTGCTCATTAAGTAAATTTCAGAGTGATTGATAACTACTCGCAATACCCATAATGGTGACATCGTAAATTCTCATCATTAATTGGAGCTGCCTCACGCTTTCACCCTAAAAATAGTTTTGTAGCTCGTTTTGTAACTGTAGTGGCCTGATAGTTGCTCCTCTCCTTGCCAAGGGGGAACACCCGTGCGGGATACCCCATTTATTCATGCTGCCAATGGGCAGAACAGCTGCAAGGAGATAGCCATGGGCGATATTATGCGACCCGTTCCGTTCAAGAACCTGCTGACCCGTATTTTCGCGGAATATAAAGAGAGTCAGAGCATTTTCGGTATTCCCGCCGCGCAATTCTATCGCAAACAGGACGAGCGCAAGATCAAGGTGTTCGGTGAAACCTGCGAGACCCCCATTGGCCCGGCAGCCGGCCCCCATACCCAGTTGGCCCAGAACATCGTCACCTCCTGGCTGACCGGCGGGCGCTTTATCGAGCTCAAGACGGTGCAGATCCTGGACCGTCTCGAACTGGAAAAGCCCTGCATCGATGCCGAAGACGAGTGCTTCAACACCGAGTGGTCTACCGAGTTCACCCTGCCCAAGGCATTTGACGAGTATCTTAAAGCCTGGTTTGCCCTCTACCTGTTAGAAGAGGTGTTCGACCCGCGGCTCGACGGAGAGGCCAAGTCCTTCATTTTCAACATGAGCGTGGGTTACAACCTCGATGGCATCAAACAGCCGCCGATGCAGCAGTTTATCCACAGCCTGATGGATGCAAGCCAAAGTCCGAAGTTTGCCGAGTACCAGCAGGTGCTGCGCGAGCTGGTGGTCGACGAGCAGTTTATCGCCGAGCTGGGACTGGGGGCGCGGCGTGATCGTCTGCAACAGCTGGTGGATCGCATCCCGGCCAATCTGGTTCACGGCGTTACCCTCTCTACCATGCATGGCTGCCCGCCCAACGAGATCGAGGCCATCTGCCGCTACATGCTGGAAGAGAAGGGGCTCAACACCTTCGTCAAGCTGAACCCGACCCTGCTGGGTTACCCGCGGGTGCGCGAGATCCTCGATACCTGCGGCTTTGATTACATTGGCCTGAGCGAAGCGTCGTTCGATCACGACCTCAAGCTGGATCAGGCCAAGGCGATGCTGACCCGTCTGATGGCGCTCGGGGCCGAGAAGGGGCTCACCTTCGGGGTCAAGCTCACCAATACCCTTGGCACCATCAACCGCAAGGGGGCGCTGCCGGGGGATGAGATGTATATGTCCGGCCGGGCGCTGTTCCCGCTCTCCATCAACGTGGCGGCCGTGCTGTCCCGCGCCTTCGATGGCAAGCTGCCCATCTCCTACTCGGGCGGCGCCAGCAAGTTCAACATCGCGGAGATCTTCGAAACCGGCATTCGTCCCATCACCATGGCCACTGATCTGCTGAAACCGGGTGGTTACCTGCGCCAGATTGAGTGCCTCAAAGAGATAGATGCCTCCGACAGCTGGGGCATGAGTCAGGTGGATGTGGCCAAGCTGGAGGCGCTTGCCGCCAAGGCCCTCACCATGGATTACACCCAGAAGGAGTGGAAGTCCGAGGATCGCATCGAAGTGGGTGGCGGTCTGCCGCTGACCGACTGCTATGTAGCACCCTGCGTCACCGCCTGCGCCGTGCATCAGGATATCCCCGAGTACATTCGCCTGATGGGCGAGGGGGAGTATGTGGCGGCCCTTGAGCTGATTTATCAGCGCAACGCCTTGCCCGCCATCACCGGCCATATCTGCGATCACCAGTGCCAGTACAACTGCACCCGTCTCGACTACGACAGCGCGCTCAATATCCGCGAGCTGAAAAAAGTGGCGCTGGAGCGCGGCTGGGAAGGGTACAAGGCTCGCTGGCACAAACCGGCAGGTAGCGGTGACAAGCATCCGGTTGCTGTCATTGGTGCAGGTCCGGCTGGTCTCTCCGCCGGTTACTTTCTGGCCCGTGCCGGCCATCCGGTCACCGTGTTCGAGCGCGAAGCGGATGCCGGTGGCGTGGTCAAGCACATCATCCCTGAGTTCCGCATTCCGGCCGAGCTTATCCAGCACGATATCGACTTTGTCGCCGCTCACGGGGTCAAGTTCGAGTTTGGCTGCGATCCGGCGCTCACCGTCGACAAGCTGCACGCCCAGGGCTTTACCTATGTCTTCGTCGGCATCGGTGCCGACAAGAATGGCGGCATGCGTCTCGAAGGGGGACATGATCGGGTCTACAAGTCCTTCAACTTCCTGCGCAGCTTCAATCAGGGCAAACCGCTGCCGCTGGGCCGCCATGTGGCGGTGATCGGCGCCGGTAACACCGCCATGGACTGCGCCCGTGCCGCCCTCAAGGTGCCGGGTGTCAGCGATGTGACCGTGATCTACCGCCGCAGCGAAAAAGAGATGCCCGCCTATCGCGAGGAGGTTCTGGAAGCGGTGGAGGATGGGGTGCGTTTCTGCTTCCTCACCAATCCGGAGCGCTTTGACAAAGATGGCAAGCTCACCGTGCGGATGATGGCGCTGGGGGATCCTGACGAGCAGGGCCGCCGCCGTCCTGTGCCCACCGAGCAGACCGAAGTGATGCAGATGGATGCCCTGATCACCGCCATCGGCGAGCAGCCTGACTGCGAGGTGCTCAAAGCGATGGGCATTCCTCTTGGCAACGATGGCTGGCCCGAAGTGGATGGCCAGACCGGCGAAACCAGCCGTCGCAACGTCTTCCTTATCGGTGATGTGCAGAGCGGCCCGTCCTCCATCGTCGGTGCCATCGGTGGTGCCCGCCGCGCCGCGGATCTGGTGCTCTCTCGCGAGCATATCGCCAGCCAGCAGAGTGAAGTGACCATTCAGCCGTCGGGCAAGGATGAGATCTACCGCCGCAAGGGGAGCATCGCCGTCACCATGGTTGACAAGAGCGAGCGCGATGCCTTCGTGGCGCAAGAGGCGCACCGTTGCCTCGAGTGCAACTACCTCTGCAGCAAGTGCGTGGATGTCTGCCCCAACCGGGCCAACGTCGCCATCGCGGTGCCGGGCTTCAAGGATCAGTTCCAGACCCTGCACCTGGATGCCTACTGCAACGAGTGCGGCAACTGCGCCCAGTTCTGCCCGTGGCAGGGCAAGCCCTATCAGGACAAGGTCACCATCTTCAGCCTGCCCGAGGACTTCAACAACAGCCGCAACCCCGGTTTCTATCTGGCGGATGGCGGTGAGCTGCGGGTGCGTCAGGATGGCGAGACCTATCGCCTGACCATAGACGCCCAGAGCCGGATCAAGGATGCGCCAGCGGCCCTTGGCGACATGTGCCGGATCATCAGCCATGTCCACGCTCATCACCACTACCTGCTGGGGGCCGTCGAGGCCTGAGCGAACCACGAATAAGCGAAGGAGCACACCATGTTTATTCTGAAAAACGTCACCGCCGTCCAGCTGGAGCCGACCCGGGTGCTGGAAGGGGTGGATATCGCCATCGAAGGCACCCTTATCAAAGCGGTGGGGCCCAATCTGCGGGCCCTCTACCCGGAGGCCAACTATCGGGAGATGGGGGGCAAGCTGGTGATGCCGGGCATCGTCTGTGCCCACAACCACTTCTACTCCGGCCTGTCGCGGGGGATCATGGCCAACATCGCCCCCTGCCCGGACTTTATCTCCACCCTGAAAAACCTCTGGTGGCGGCTCGATCGGGCGCTTGATGAGGAGTCCCTCTACTACAGCGGCCTCATCTGCTCGCTGGAGGCGATCAAGAGCGGCTGCAGTACGGTGATCGACCACCACGCTTCGCCCAACTTCATCAAGGGTTCCCTGAATGTATTGCGCAAAGGGTTTGTGGAAGCGGGTCTGCGCGGCATGACCTGCTTCGAGACCACGGATCGCAACGGCGGTCTCGCCGAGCTGCAGGCCGGGGTGGAGGAGAACATCCTGTTTGCACAGGCCATTGATGCCGCCAAGGGCAAAGGGAACGAACCCTATCTGGTTGAGGCCCATATCGGCGCCCACGCCCCCTTTACCGTACCTGACGAGGGGCTGGCCATGCTGCGCGAAGCGGTGCAGGTCACCGGTCGCGGCCTGCATATCCATGTGGCGGAAGACCGCTACGACATGGCCCACGGCCACCACCACTATGGCAAGGAGCCCATCGCCCGGCTGGACGAGTTTGGCCTTATCGACAGCAAGTCGCTTGTCGCCCACGGTATCTACCTGAGCCCGACCGACATCGAGCTGCTCAACAGCCGCGATGCCTTCCTGGTGCATAACGCCCGCTCCAACATGAACAACCACGTGGGCTACAACATGCACCTGCCGGAGTATCGCAATCTGGCGCTCGGTACCGATGGCATCGGCTCCGACATGCTCGAAGAGCTCAAGTTCGCCTACTTCAAGCACAAGGATGCCGGTGGCGCCCTGTGGCCCGACAGCTTTGCCCGCTTCCTCTGGAACGGCAACACCCTGCTGGAACGCAACTTCGGCGCCAAATTTGGCCGCCTGGAGCCGGGATACAAGGCCGACCTCACCATTTGCGACTACGACGCACCGACCCCGCTGGCGCCGCGCAACCTCGGTGGCCATCTCGCCTTCGGCATGGGATCGAACAGCGTCAACAGCGTGATGGTGGAGGGGCGCATGGTCTATCAGGACCGCGAGTTCCCGTTCGATGTCGCGCCCATTTATGAGCAGGCCCGCAAGGTGGCGAGCCGCCTGTGGCAACGGATGGATCAGCTGGCCTAACGCCACCTTCCACAGTTTTGGACCGGATTGCCCGCCCTGTGGATCTCCCCGGCGGCGGGCTGCAAGAGTAAGGACGACACATGATTGAGCAATTCTTCCGACCCGAGCAACTGGGTCAGGCTTTGGAACTCAAGGCTAGTTTCGGCAACGACGCCGTCTACATGGGAGGCGGCAGCAAGCTTAACGCCGCCCCGACCCGCACCGACAAGAAGGTCGCCATCTCGCTGGAGAGGTTGGGGCTTGACCAGATTGAGCAACAGCACGGCCAGCTCCATATCGGCGCTACCGTCACCCTGCAGACCCTGAAAGATGATCCCCGTACTCCGGCCGCCCTGTGCGACGCGCTGGGGTTTGTCTACTCCCGCCATCTGCGCAATCAGGCCACCCTCGGCGGCGAAATTGCCTGCCAGCAGCAGGACTCCCCGCTGTTGCCGGTACTGCTGGTACTCGAAGCCGTGGTGGTGCTGGAGAACAACCTGCTGCAACCCATCGACGCCTACCTGGCGGGGCAGCGCAATGCCCTGGTGCTCGGTGTTGTGCTGCCGGAGCCCGCGCTGCGCTGCGCCACTCGCCACATCAGCCGCAACGCCGATGGCTTGGCGGTGATGACCGCCGCCGTGGCCCTCGACAGCATTGGCGAGATGCGGGTAGCCGTCGCTGGCGTCACTCCGCAGCCGATGCGTCTGCGGGATCTGGAGCGCCGCGAACTGCACGATGCCGCGCTGGAGGCCGCCGTGAGCGAGCTGATTGCGCCCAGAGAAGATCTGGCGGGCAGCATAAGTTACAAGCGGTATATCACCGGCGTGGTAGTGGCGGATCTGCTGGTGGATTGCCAGCAGCAGGAGGTGCAAGCATGATGGAACTCAACTTTACCCTGAACGGTGCCCTGCGTACCGTCATCTGCAAGGCCGGTGACAATGCCCAGCGGGTGCTGTTCAACCAGTGCCGGATGCACTCGGTGCGCAACAGCGACGACGGCTTCGGTTTTGCCGGCTCCGACGCCATTCTCTTCAATGGCAAGGTGATCAACGCCTCCCTGCTGATCGCCGCGCAGCTGGATGGATCAGAGGTGCGCACCGCCGAGTCGCTGGGCAGCTGGAACCAGCTTAGTCTGGTGCAGCAGGCGATGGTAGATGTGGGCGTGGTGCAGTCGGGCTACAACGATCCGGCCGCCGCGCTCATCGTCACCGACCTGCTTGATCGCCACCCCGAGCCTACCCGTGATCAAATCGACGATGCCCTCTCGGGCCTGTTTCACCGCGATGGCGGTTATCAGCAGTTTTATCAGGCCATCGAGCTTGCCTGTTCACGGATGAAGGATCCCGATTACCTGTGCCAGATCGCCCCGGAGTTTCGCGACGATCTGCGCCATATCGGCAAGAGCTGCCCAAAAGTGGACGCCGCCAAGATGGTGCAGGCCAAGCCCTGCTACGTGGAGGATCGGGTCACCGAGGATGCGCTGATCATCAAGATGCTGCGCAGTCCCCATCCCCATGCGGTGATCACCAAACTCGATGTGAGCCGCGCCGAGGCGCTGCCGGGCGTCGTGCATGTCATCACCCACCTCAACTGCCCGGATGTGTTTTACACCCCGGGTGGTCAGAGTGCCCCTGAGCCGTCACCGCTCGATCGCCGCATGTTCAGCCGCAAGGTGCGCCATGTCGGTGATCGTGTTGCCGCTGTGGTGGCCGAGAGCGAAGCCATCGCATTGGCAGCGCTGAAACTCATCGAGGTTGAGTATCAGGTGCTGCCTGCGGTCATGACCATCGATGAGGCGATGGCTCCCAACGCACCCCTGGTTCACGACGAGCCCATCGTCTACATGGCCGGTGCGCCTGCGGATCTCGAGCAGCAGAACGCCTGCTCGGTGCGCCGCGGCGATGAGCACATGATCATCAACTTCCCCATCGGCTCCCGCCCCCACGAGAACCTGGCCGCCAGCGTCCATGGCCAGATCGGCGATGTGGCCAAGGGCTTTGCCGAGGCGGACGAGATTGTCGAGCGCACCTACGAATCGACCCAGGCCCAGCAGTGCCCGACCGAGCCGCACATCTGCTTCACCTATATGGATGGGGATCGTCTGGTCATTCACGCCTCTACTCAGGTGCCGTGGCACGTGCGCCGTCAGGTGGCGCGTATCGTCGGCCTCAAGCAACATCAGGTGCACGTGATCAAGGAGCGGGTAGGGGGCGGTTTTGGCTCCAAGCAGGACATCCTGCTGGAAGAGGTGTGCGCCTGGGCGACCAAGGTCACCGGCCGTCCGGTCACCTTCCGCTACACCCGTGAAGAGGAGTTCATCAGCAACACCTCTCGCCACGTGGCCAAGGTGAAGGTGAAAGTGGGGGCCAAAAAAGATGGCACCATCACCGCCATCGATATGGATTTTCGCGCCAACACCGGCCCTTACGGCAACCACTCTCTGACGGTACCGAGCAACGGCCCGGCGCTCTCTTTGCCGCTCTATCCGTGCGACAACGTGCGCTTTACCGTCAACACCTACTACAGCAACATCTGCCCGACCGGGGCCTATCAGGGCTACGGCGCGCCCAAGGGCAACTTCGCGCTGACCATGGCGATTGCCGAGCTGGCGGAGCAGTTGGGTATCGACCAGCTCGACATGGTGGAGCACAACCGGGTGCACGAAGGGGACATCCTCAAGGTGCTGGGTGCCATCGGCGAGGGCAAGATGCCGACTTCTGTGCCCCATGCGGCCAGCTGTGCCCTCGAACCCATCCTCCAACAGGGTCGAGAGCTTATCGCTTGGGACAGTCCCAAACCCGCCGACGGGGATTGGCGCATCGGCCGCGGCGTCGCCATCATCATGCAAAAATCGGGGATCCCCGATATCGATCAGGCCAACTGCATGGTCAAGCTGGAATCGGACGGCACCTTTATCGTCCACTCCGGTGGCGCCGATATCGGCACCGGCCTCGATACCGTGGTCGCCAAGCTGACCGCCGAGGTGCTCGGTTGCCCGCTCAGCGATGTGCACGTCATCTCTGGCGATACCGACCATGCGCTATTCGACAAGGGGGCTTACGCCTCGTCCGGTACCTGCTTCTCCGGCAACGCGGCCAAGATGGCGGCCGAGAACCTCAAGGCTAAGATCCTGTTCCACGGCGCCGCCATGCTGGGCGAGCCGGTCGAAGACGTAGAGCTGGTTCACCCGGGGATCGTGCGCGGCAAGCAGGGGGAGGTGACCCTCGCCAAGCTGGCCCACAAGGCGGAGACAGGTACCGGCTTCGGCATTCTGGTGGGCACTGCCAGCTACATCACTTCGGAGCTTGCCTTCCCGTATGGGGCCAACTTCGCCGAGGTGGCGGTCAACGTCAGAACCGGCGAGATCCGGCTCGACAAGTTCTACGCCCTGCTCGACTGCGGCACCCCCATCAACCCGGAACTGGCGCTCGGCCAGATCTACGGGGCGACCATGCGGGCCATCGGCCACTCATTGACCGAGGAGATCTGCTACGACGGCAAGGGCATTCCGCTCACCCGGGATCTGAAGAGCTATGGCGCGCCCAAGATTGGCGACATTCCGCGCGACTTCCGGGCCTTCCTGGTACCGAGTGACGACAAGGTAGGCCCTTACGGCGCCAAGTCCATCTCGGAGATCGGAGTCAACGGCGCCGCGCCCGCCATCGCCACCGCCATCCATGACGCCTGTGGTGTCTGGCTGCGCAAGTGGCACTTCACGCCGGAGCAGATCCTGCGCGAACTGGGCAAGCTGGAGCAAAAAGTGTCGGCATAACAAAAGAAAAGGTGAGGGGCGGGCGCCAGCTCGCCCCCAGCGCCTGACGGCGGAATGAGTACTCCGCCTACATTCTGTGTGATGGGACAAACACGATGTCTAAAACAACACGCAAGCACTCGGATCTCATTTACGAGCTGGAAGACAAACCCCCGTTTTATCAAACCCTGATGGGTGCAGTGACCCATCTGCTGGCCATTTTTGTTCCCATGGTAACCCCGGCGCTGATCGTCGGCGGCGCCCTGGGCCTCTCCACCGAGATCACCGCCTATCTGGTTTCCATGGCGATGATCGCCTCCGGTATCGGCACCTGGCTGCAGGTAAACCGCTATGGCCCCATAGGTTCGGGGCTGCTCTCCATCCAGTCGGTCAACTTCTCCTTCGTGACCGTGATGATCGCGCTCGGCGGCGCCATGAAAAAAGATGGCATCCACGAGGAGCTGATCGTCTCGACCCTGCTCGGGGTCTCTTTTGTCGGCGCCTTTCTGGTGATGGGCTCCTCCTTCGTGCTGCCCTACCTCAAGCGGGTGATCACCCCGACCGTGAGCGGGGTAGTGGTGCTGATGATTGGCCTGAGCCTTATCAAGGTGGGGATCATCGACTTTGGCGGCGGCTTCTCCGCCATGAGCAGCGGTACCTTTGGCAAATATGAGAACATCGGGCTGGGGCTCTTGGTGCTCTGCGTCATCGTCGCCTTCAACTGCAGCCGAAGCCCGCTGCTGCGGATGAGCGGCATTGCCATCGGTCTGATGGTGGGTTATGCGGTGGCCCTGATGCTCGGCATGGTGGATTTTTCCGCCCTTGAGAACCTGCCGCTTATTACGGTGCCGATCCCGTTCAAGTACGGTTTCTCCTTCGACTTTCACGCCTTTATGTTGGCGGGCACCATCTATCTGTTGAGCGTGCTGGAGGCGGTGGGGGACATCACCGCCACCGCCATGGTCTCCCACCGGGATATTCAGGGCCCCGAGTTTCAAAAACGGCTCTCCGGCGGCGTGCTGGCTGATGGGTTGGTATCGGTGATCGCCTCGGCCCTCGGCTCTTTGCCGCTCACCACCTTTGCCCAGAACAACGGCGTTATCCAGATGACCGGGGTGGCCTCACGCCATGTGGGCAAGTTTATTGCCGTCATTCTGGTGCTGCTGGGGCTCTTCCCGGTGGTGGGGCGCTTCTTTACCACCATACCGTCACCTGTGATGGGGGGCGCCATGGTCATCATGTTCTCGATGATCGCCATCGCCGGTGGTCGCATCATCATCAGCCACGGCTTCGATCGGCGGGAGACCCTGATTGTCGCCACCTCCCTGGGTCTTGGGCTTGGTGTCTCCTATGACCCGAACGTCTTCAAGGTGCTGCCGGCGGGTATCTACATGCTGGTGGAGAACCCCATCTGTGCCGGTGGCATCACCGCCATCATCATGAATCTGGTGTTGCCACAGAGCCGCAAGCGCAAGGTAGCCGTCAGGGATGCAGAGGCGGTGGAAGTGATCCAGCTGAGCGACAAGCCGGATGTGAGCTTTACCGCCCGCAGTGCGGGCCAGCCATCGGCCAGCAAGGGTGAGGGTTCACCAGAGCCAGTGCCCGGGCAGGCGGTGGCGCCACAGGCGGAACGGATCTGACGGTTAAACCGGCAAAAAACGTCAACAGAACAAGAAAAACAGGGAAACGGTTATGAAAAACGACAACTCTGTCAAAGCGGTACGCGGCAGCTTCTTCGATATCACCCGGGTGGTGGATCAGCCCGAGGAGATTGAGTCCAACGCCCGCCTTATCGAGGATGGTCTGCTGATCATTCGCAACGGTTGCATCGATTGGTTCGGTGAGTGGGAGGAGGGCAAGGATCGCATTCCGACCGAAGTGCGGGTGCGGGATTACCGCGGCAAGATGATAGTGCCGGGCTTTGTCGATACCCACATTCACTATCCCCAGAGCGAGATGGTAGGGGCCTATGGCGAGCAACTGCTGGAGTGGCTCAACCGCCACACCTTCCCGGCTGAGCGGCGCTACAACGATCTCGAATATGCCCGCGAGATGTCCACCTTCTTTATCAAGCAGTTGCTGCGTAACGGCACTACCACGGCGCTGGTGTTCGGCACAGTGCACCCCGAGTCGGTAGACGCCCTGTTCGAGGCGGCCAGCCGCATCAATATGCGGATGATCGCCGGCAAAGTGATGATGAATCGCAATGCACCCGATTATCTGCTCGATACCGCCGAGAGCAGCTATGTGCAGAGCAAGCAGCTTATCGAGCGCTGGCACGGCAACGGTCGACTGCTCTATGCCATCACACCACGATTTGCACCCACCTCGACACCCGAGCAGCTGGCGATGGCGCGGAGACTGCGCGAAGAGTTTCCCACCACCTATCTGCACACCCATCTGTGCGAGAACAAGGACGAGATCGCCTGGGTCAAATCCCTCTTCCCGGCGCACAAGGGTTATCTCGATGTCTATCACCAGCACGGCCTCACCGGCCACAACTGCGTGTTTGCCCACTGCGTCCATCTGGAAGAGCAGGAGTGGGATTGCCTGAAGGAGACCGGCTCCACCATCGCGTTTTGTCCCACCTCGAATCTTTATCTCGGCAGTGGTCTGTTCAAGTTGCACAAGGCGTGGCGCAAGCAGGTGAAGGTGGGGATGGGCACCGACATCGGCGCCGGCACCACCTTCAACATGCTGCAGACCCTCAACGAGGCCTACAAGGTGATGCAACTGCAGGGCGAACGGCTCTCGGCCTATCAGGCCTTCTATCTGGCGACCCTGGGCGGCGCCCATTCGCTGGGGCTGGACGAGAAGATCGGCAGCTTTGCGGTGGGCAAGGAGGCGGACTTCGTGGTGCTCGACCCGGTCGCCACCCCGCTGCAGCAACTGCGTTATGACAACTCCACCACCCTGCGGGACAAGCTCTTTGTACTGTTGACCCTGGGGGATGACAGATCCATCTACCGCACCTATGTGGATGGCCAACTGGTGCATGAACGGGGGTAGGGCTTGTAGTGGGCTGCCGCGGTGCAGCCCCAACGAATACGGCGGCTGGCGTGCTCCACAGGGGCGCCAGTCTTGCCGCACCACAGGGGATCTCCCCGCATAGAACGTGAAATGGCCCGGTTTTTTTGACCAGCAAGGCAAACGTTTGAGTCAAGGCCGCCAGCCCTGGTCTGTCTGTCGCATCCTCTGCCGCCATCGCCTGTTTCTCATCAGACTGGCGCTCGGCAGACCCGCAGATCCTGTCGCCATTTCGTCATGGAACATTCAGGCGCGTGTGAAGGAGTTGGGTATGACCCAAGCAAACAGCAGGACAAACAGCGTGGAACAGCTGGCCAATGATGACGCCAGCCAGAGCGCAGCAAAGCAACAGCCGCTCACGGCTCTTGATCGCTACTTTATGATCAGCGAGCGGGGCAGCAACGTCAGACAGGAGGTGCTGGCGGGCCTCACCACCTTCCTTGCCATGGTCTACTCGGTGATCGTGGTGCCGAGCATGCTCGGCAAGGCGGGCTTTCCTCCTGGCGCCGTGTTTGTCGCCACCTGTCTGGTGGCGGGGTTCGGTTCGCTCTTGATGGGGCTCTGGGCCAAGCTGCCGATGGCCATCGGTTGCGCTATTTCCCTCACGGCGTTTACTGCATTCAGTCTGGTGCTGGGGCAGCAGATCCCCATTCCGGTGGCGTTGGGGGCCGTCTTCCTGATGGGGGTGCTGTTTACCGCCATCTCGGTGACCGGGGTGCGTAGCTGGATCCTCGACAACCTGCCGATGGGAATTGCCCACGGTACCGGCATCGGGATTGGTCTCTTCTTGCTGCTTATCGCCGCCAACGGGGTGGGGCTGGTGATCAAGAACCCGCTGGAGGGGCTGCCGGTGGCGCTGGGGGCCTTCACCTCCATGCCGGTCATCATGTCCCTGATCGGCCTTGCGGTGATCTTCGGGCTGGAGAAGCTGAGAGTACCGGGGGGGATCCTGCTGGTGATCATCGCCATCTCCATCTTCGGCCTGATTTTCGATCCGGCGGTGAAGTATCAGGGACTGTTCGCCCTGCCGAGCCTGTCGGACGAGCAGGGCAAGTCCCTCATCTTCAGTCTGGATATCATGGGGGCCCTCTCGCCGCTGGTGCTACCCAGTGTGCTGGCGTTGGTGATGACAGCGGTATTCGATGCCACCGGCACCATCCGCGCCGTGGCGGGGCAGGCCAACCTGCTCGATAAGGATGGTCATATCATCAACAGCGGCAAGGCGCTCAGTGCCGACTCGGTCAGCAGCATCTTCTCCAGTCTGGTGGGGGCGGCGCCGGCTGCCGTCTATATCGAATCGGCGGCGGGCACGGCGGCGGGGGGCAAAACCGGCCTGACCGCGACCGTGGTCGGCGGCCTGTTCCTGCTGATGCTGTTCCTCTCGCCGCTCTCCTATCTGGTGCCCGCCTATGCCACCGCACCGGCCCTGATGTATGTGGGGCTCTTGATGCTGAGCAATGTCACCAAGCTCGATTTCGATGACTTTGTCGGGGCCATGTCCGGGCTGGTATGCGCCGTCTTTATCGTGCTCACCTGCAATATTGTCACCGGCATCATGCTTGGCTTCAGCTCGCTGGTGATCGGCCGCATCTGTTCGAAGGAGTGGCACAAGCTCAACGTCGGCACCGTGGTCATCGCCCTGGCGCTGGTGCTCTTTTATGCTGGGGGGTGGGCTATTTAGGGATAACCCGCCCGTTTGGGGCCGCACTGGCGGCCCCATTTTTATGCCTGTTATTTTTAGCCCGCCCATGCAGGCATTATGCCTAGGCTGTCTCCGCAGTTGGGGGGCATCGCGATACCATTTTGATAAATCCTCCTACCAGATTGATAGGCTCTAGCCCTTGTTGTCCTCGCTCTGCCGCTTTTTTCACCGCTGATGTGCCCCGTTTGCTCAGAGGCTGCCCCTGGCTTGTCGCTGCGAGCCAACAAAAGCAGGCTAGATGGGATCCCCTTCACACTTCTCCCCATTCTTCTGACGATGGCGGGAAACAGGCGCATATCTTGCTGTTTTTTATGCCGGTTCCAGATTTTTCCATTCGAAAAAGGACTTGCATATGTCCATAGGATTACCGCTCAAGCGGGTGGATGCCGAGGCCAAGGTGACCGGCAGCGCCCGCTATACCGATGACAACATCATGCTCGGGATGCGCCACGCCAAGTACGTGCGAAGCAATATTGCCCACGGCAAGGTGCTTGCCATCGATGCGACCGAGGCGCTGTCCCTGCACGGGGTCGAAGCCGTGTTTACCCATGAGGATGTGCCCACCACCTGTTTTCGCACCGCCGGTCACGCCTGGTCCCTCGATGAGGCGAAACGGGATGTGAAAGACCGCCGTCTGCTCACCGACCATGTACGCCACTTTGGCGATGGGGTCGCCATCGTGGTGGCGCGCGATCCGCTGGTGGCCGAAAAAGCGGCTGCGCTAGTCAAGGTGACCTACGAGCCGCTACCGGTGATGACGGATGCCGGGAGCGCGTTGGCCGACGGAGCCTATCCCATCCACCCGAGCGGCAATCTGCTGCGCCAAAGTCAGCTTCGCGCCAATGACCCGGCGCAGGCCATTGCGGCGGCAGATCTGCAGTTTCAGGGGCACTACCGGACGCCGGTGGTGCAGCACTGCCATCTGGAGACGGTGACCTGCTACGCCTATATGGATCAGCCGGACCACATCATCGTGGTCAGCAGTACCCAGATCCCCCAGATAGTGCGCAGCCGGGTGGCCAAGTCCCTCGGCCTGCCCTGGTCGAGCGTGCGGGTGATCAAGCCCTATATGGGTGGCGGTTTTGGCAACAAGCAGGATGTGCTGGAAGAGCCGATGGCGGCGTTTTTGAGCTACAAGCTGGGCGGTGTGCCGGTCAAGGTGACCTTGAGCCGGGAGGAGTGCTTTTTTGCCTCCCGCACCCGCCACGGCTTTGCCATCGATGGCAAGATGGGCCTCAACCGCGACGGCACCCTCAAGGGCTATCAGCTCGACGTGCTCTCCAACACCGGCGGTTATGCCTCCCACGGCCACTCCATCGCCAGCGCCGGGGGCAACAAGATCAGTTACCTCTATCCGCGCAGCGCCTTCGGCTATGATGCCAAGACCTTCTACAGCAACCTGCCCACCGCCGGTGCCATGCGCGGTTACGGTGCGCCGCAGGTGATCTTTGCCCTCGAGTGCATGCTGGATGACGCCTGCGCCGAGTTGGGGCTGGATCCGCTCGATGTGCGGATCGCCAACGTGGCGCGGGAAGGGGATGTCAATCAGGTCAACCAGAAGACCATCTACAGCGCCGGGTTGCCGGACTGCCTGCTGCGTGGGCGCGAGATGTTCGAGTGGGATCGGCTCAAGGCCGAGTGTCTGGGGCAGGATCCTGCAAGCCGGGTGCGGCGTGGCATCGGGGTGGCCTGTTTCAGCTACGGCTCCAACACCTATCCGGTGGGGGTCGAAATTGCCGGCGCCCGCATGCTGCTCAATCAGGATGGCACCGTCAATCTGCAGATCGGCGCCACCGAGATAGGGCAGGGATCGGATACTGTCTTTGCCCAGATGGCGGCCCAGACGTTAGGCATTCCGTTTGAGCAGATCCGGGTCATCTCGACTCAGGATACCGACATCACCGCCTACGATCCGGGCTCGTTCGCCTCGCGCCAGAGCTATGTGGCGGCCCCCGCCATCCATCAGGCGGCGCTGCAGTTGCGGGCGCGCATCCTCTCACTGGCGGCCCAGCTCTGCCATCAGGATGTGGGATCCCTCACCCTGATCGATGGCTATGTGGTGCTGGCCGGTGCGCCGGACAAGGTGCTGATCAGCGTGGCCGAAGTGTCGGTCAACGCCTACTACCACCTCACTATCGGCGGTCAGATCACCTCCGAGGTCTCCCACAAGACCACCACCAACCCGCCCAGTTTCGGCTGTACCTTTGTCGATCTCAGCGTCGATATCGATCTCTGCAAGGTGACCATCAATCGCATCATCAACCTGCACGATGCAGGCAAAATCCTCAACCCGCAACTGGCGGAGGGACAGGTGCATGGCGGCATGGGGATGGGGATCGGCTGGTCGCTGTTCGAGGAGATGATCATCGACGCCAAGACAGGTGTGGTGCGCAATCCCAACCTGCTCGACTACAAGTTCCCCACCATGCTGGATTTGCCGGAGCTTGAATGCGACTTCGTGCAGACCTACGAGCCCCAGTCGGTCTATGGCCACAAATCCCTGGGGGAACCGCCCATCATCTCGCCGGGCCCGGCGATCCGTAACGCCATCCGCATGGCGACCGGGGTCGCCATCAACGAGCTGCCCATCACCCCCAAAACCCTGTTCCGGGAGTTTGTCGCCGCGGGTTTGATTGGCGAGGGAGCAGGGGAGGAGCAACACCATGTTTGATATTGCCCGTTACTACAAGGCGCACAGTGTGGCCGAGGCGGTCGCCCTGCGTCAGGCCGATCCCGAGGCGCGATTGCTGGCTGGTGGCACCGATGTGATGATCCAGCTGCATCACCTCAACGCCGCCTATCGTCATATCGTCGATATTCACGACTTGCCCGAACTCAAAGGGGTGAGCGAGTTGCCTGATGGGGCGATCCGCATCGGCTCTGGCACCACCTTTACCGAGCTCATCGAAAACGAACTGGTGCAGCGCCGCCTGCCGATGCTGGCCGAGGCGGCCGCGACCATCGCCGGCCCGCAGATCCGCAACGTCGCCACCTATGGCGGCAACATCTGCAACGGCGCCACCAGTGCCGACTCGGCAGCGCCTACCGTCGCGCTCGAGGCCGAGCTTGAGATTGCTGGGCCCAATGGTACGCGCCGGATTCCCATCGCCGGATTTCATACCGGCCCCGGCAAGGTGGCGCTACAACCGGCGGAAATTCTGGTGGCATTCCACTTTGCGCCGGATTCTCACCCCCATGTGGGCTCCCACTACTTCAAATACGCCATGCGCGATGCCATGGATATCGCCACCATCGGCTGCGCCGCCTACTGCCAGATTGAGGATGGTCACTTCAAGAGTCTGCGGCTGGCCTATGGGGTGGCGGCCCCGACCCCGGTGCGTACCCCGCACGCAGAAGCGGCGGCCGAAGGGCAACCGCTGACTCGTGCCACACTGGCCGCGATTGCCGAGGCGGTGGTGGCCGATGTGGCGCCACGATCCTCCTGGCGGGCAGAGAAGGAGTTTCGCCTGCACCTTATCAAAACCCTGGCGCAGCGGGTGGTCGCCTGCGCAGTCGAACGTGCCGGAGGCAAGATCCTATGATGCAACCGCAAAGCTGTCCCGCCGTGGAGATCCAGTGCGAGATCAACGGCAAGCCTTACTCCTATGCAGTGCCGCCCACCATGTCGCTGCTCCACTTTCTGCGCGGGCAGGGGCTTATCAGCGTGAAAGAGGGGTGCAGTGTCGGTGAGTGCGGCGCCTGTACCGTGCGGGTGGATGGCACCGCTATCGACAGCTGCCTCTATCTGGCGGTCTGGGCCGATGGCAAATCCATTCGCACCGTGGAGGGGGAGCGCAAAGGCAATGAGCTCTCCGATGTACAACAGGCCTTTATCGACGAGGGGGCGGTGCAGTGCGGTTTTTGCACTCCCGGGCTGGTGATGGCGAGCGCCGCCCTGCTCGACAAGACCGAACGCCGTCCGCTGACTGAGGCGGAGATCCGCCGCGGGCTGTCGGGCAACCTCTGCCGCTGTACCGGGTATCAGAACGTGGTGCGGGCGGTGAAAAAGTGCTGCAAGGGTTGAGCCGCCGTTTGCCCCTGAGGTGACGAAAGCCGCGTAACAAGCGATAAACCAAAGGCCCGTCTCGCAAGAGGCGGGCCTTCACTCTTTGTCAGTAACCGAGGTGATTACCCTTTTTGCGGTTCGATCACCAATTTGCCCTCCTTGACCGGAATGGTGGCGCCGGGTGCTTGCTTCATGCGGATCACCCCCTCCTGACCTGCGAGGCGATAGGTCACGTCATAACCAATGGTGTTGACGCTCGTATCCTGCACGGTCTTGCAGCGTTGCTCGGTGGTGGTGTAGGTATCGCCCGCCTGCATATTGCCCTGCACCTGATTACCGGCATAACCCCCCGCGACGGCCCCTGCAGCAGTGGCCACCTTCTTGCCGCTGCCGCCGCCAAACTGGTGGCCAACCACGCCACCCAGCGCCGCGCCAACCACTGTGCCGAGGATCTTGTGCTCATCCTGTACCGGCTTGCGGTGGGTCACGGTGACGTTGCGACACTCCTGTCGGGGAGTCCTGATGGTCTCGGTGATCGGCTTGCTGGCGATCACCTCGGCAAAGGTGGGCTGGGGTGTAAAGAGAGAGCCGCTGGCCGCCGCCGAGAGCGCCAGGGCCGAGGCGATGCCAATACCGATACCTGCCATCATGGATCTGTTCATCTTGTTCTTCTCCTGCATACCCATACGGGCTGTTCCAATCTGGCGCCATCTTGTCACAACCGGTTGGCCGGACAAGGCGAGGGGGATGGGCTTGCGACAGGCGCTGGCAAGGTCAAAAAACAGCCACCATGCAAAAGTGTCTGGCTTTGGCGACAACGGACTAAAAGTGACCAGTTTCCGACGCATGGCGGGCTTTGCTTTTGTGATAAGGGGCAATTCGAGTCGCAATTTGCAAGGCGGGCGGTGAGCAGAATGCCAGAGTGGCAAAGTGCTGACGGGGGCAGGTCAAGGGAGGCCTTGAGCAAGGGCTCTGTTCGTTGAGACGGCCACGCAAGTGGTTGATAAATGGCTCCTGACCCATCGGATGTTGGCCGATAAGAGATCACGGCAAGCATTTTGCTTTGATTGGGTGAAGCAGAGGGTGAGCGGGTCGGCAGACAACTGCGTAAGACCTGAAATGAAGATGTTCACCCGAGATCACCGGATCAACGAGGGGGAGATATGTCAATGTTACCCAGCTGGATCACCCCGGCCATCCAGGCCAACATCATCACGGCGCAGCAGGCCGAACGTCTACTCTCATCCCTCTACCGGCCCCTGGCCGAGCAGGGAGAGGAGCTTCCCGCCGATATCGCCGACATCAGCCTTAAACTCTACTGCTTTCGCCAGCAGGGGCGGGTACGCCACTAACGATGATTGAGGTAAAGCCTTCGCCATTGTCGGGGGCTCGCTTGCCTGTCCTCGCACCGAATACCTCTTCCGCTCTTCCTCTAAGACGTTTTGCTAATACCTGCCGCTGCAGGCTCGCTGTTAGGCTGTCATCCCCATAAGAGACCAGTGACGGGCAGGATGCCTATGTCGCTGTCTGATCTCTGAATCATCCCGAAACTGCCCGTTTTGTGCCACCTGTGAGGAAGGAACCCGATGACAGTGCAGAACATCTATGAGCGCGACCTTGCCAAAACCACCGCCAATTTCGAGGCCCTGACCCCCATCAGCTTTCTGGGGCGGGCGGAGCGGGTCTATCCCGACTATCCGGCGCTGATCCACGGCCCGCTGCGCCAGAGCTGGGGCGAGACCGCCCGCCGTTGCCGCCAGCTGGCCTCGGCCCTGCGGCTGCGCGGTATCGGGGAGGGGGATACCGTCTCCATCGTCGCGCCCAATATCCCGGCGATGTTTGAAGCACACTTCGGGGTGCCCATGAGCGGCGCCGTGCTGAACACCATTAATACCCGGCTCGATGCCGAGTCGATGGCTTTTATCTTTCAGCATGCCCAGAGCAAGGTGGTGCTGGTGGACAGGGAGTTTGGCCCTGTGGTGCGCAAGGCGCTGGATCTGCTGAAGAGCCAACCGCTGGTCATCGCCATCGACGATCCCCTCTACCGGGAAGGGGCGCTTGTCAGTGAACTGACCTATGAGGCCTTTATTGCCACTGGTAACGGCGATGAACCCGGCTGGTTGCCAGAGGATGAGTGGCAGGCCATCTCCCTTAACTACACCTCCGGCACTACCGGTAACCCCAAGGGGGTGGTCTATCACCATCGCGGCGCCCACCTCAACGCCATCAACAACGTGCTCTCCTGGGAGCTGCCCAAACATCCCGTCTATCTCTGGACCTTGCCGATGTTTCACTGTAACGGCTGGTGCTTCCCCTGGACGCTGGCGGCTACCGCCGGGGTGAGCGTCTGCTTGCGTCATGTGCAGGCGGCCGCCATTTATGAGGCGCTGCACGAGCACAAGGTGAGCCATTTCTGCGCGGCGCCCATCGTGCTCAATATGCTCAACAACGCCGATCCGGCCCTCAAGCGCGGGCTGGATCACCCCATCAAGGTGATGACCGCTGGCGCTGCGCCCCCCGCCACCGTGATCGCCGGTATGGAGGCGATGGGGATAAACGTGACCCACGTCTATGGCCTCACCGAAACCTATGGCCCCTGCGTGTTGTGCGAACCGCAGCAGAGCTGGCAAGGGCAGGATGCCACCACGCTGTCGCGCCTAAAGGCACGGCAGGGTGTTGCGTCACCCCTGCAGGGGGAGATGCGGGTCATCAACCCGGTCAGCGGCGAGCCGGTTCCCCGGGATGGCAAGACCATGGGGGAGATAGTGCTGCGGGGCAATGTGGTGATGAAAGGCTATCTGAAAAATCCGGCGGCCAGCGCCGAGGCGATGGCGGAGGGGTGGTTTCGCAGTGGCGATCTGGCGGTATGGCACCCGGATGGTTATGTGGAGATCAAGGACAGATCCAAGGACATCATCATCTCCGGCGGGGAGAATATCTCCAGTCTGGAGGTGGAAGATGTGCTCTATCGCCATCCCGATGTAGACGAAGCGGCGGTGATCGCCATGCCCGATGAGAAGTGGGGGGAGGTGCCCTGCGCCTTCGTGAAACTGAAAGAGGGGCGAGAGACCACCCAGGCGGAGCTGATCGCCTTTTGCCGGGAGCAGATGGCCCACTTCAAGGCCCCTAAACGCATCATCTTCACCCCGCTGCCGAAAACCTCGACCGGCAAGGTGCAAAAATTCGTGCTGCGCAAACAGCTGGGTTAGCAGTCTGTTCATAAGGAGCCAGCACAGCCATTCATAGGAGGGAGATACGAGGGAGCTGGAGGGCTGCTGGCCCTCCCGTTGTATGGCTAGGGTGCCTTGCAGGCGACGCAGTTGCGGCCGCTCTGTTTAGCCTGATAGAGCATCTGATCGGCGCGGGCGTAGAGGCTCTCCATCAGCTCCCCTTCGCCATTTTCCACCAGTCCTGCGCTGATGGTGATGACCAGCTTATCTCCATCGGGCAGGGGCAGCGGGCTTTGCATCACCTGCAGGCGCAGTCGCTCGGCCAGTGATGCGGCGGCCGAGAGGGTGGTGTTGGGCAGCAAGATGGCAAACTCGTCACCGCCGATGCGGGCCAGCACATCTTCGCTGCGCAGCACCGACTGCATCACCCTGCCCAGATGCACCAGCGCGCTATCCCCAAGGGGATGACCGAAGCGATCGTTGATGCACTTGAACTGATCCACATCCAGCACCATCAGCACCGAGGTGAGGTGGTGGCGCATGTCCAGACTGAGGTTCTTCTCGCACATCTCGAAAAAGAAACGGCGGTTGTAGAGACCGGTGAGGCCATCACGCACCGACTGCTGGTGCAGCTGCTCCTTGAGCTGGTGCAGTTCGGTAATGTCGGAGGAGATACCGATCAGGGTGGGGGTGCCATCCCCCAGCAGAAAGGGCACCTTGACCGACCAGTAGTAGTGCTGATTGCCTTCGGGATCGGTCAGCATCTCTTCCCCGGCTTGCAGCTCGCCGGTTTCGAATACCCGGTTGTCCAGTCGCCACAGCTGGCAGGCGCTGGCCGCGGGTATCACCTCATCATCGCGCCGGTTGATGATCTGCTCGGCAGGAAGGCCCAGCAGATCGGCGACCTTTTGGTTGACGTAGAGAAAGCGGTGCAGGCTGTCCTTCATATAGATATGGGCATCCACGTTGGCGAGGATGATTTCCAGCAGCTGATGCTGCTCCGCCATGCGGGCCTCAATCAGCTTGTGTTCGGTGATATCGGTGGAGATGCCGCACAGGCCGATCAGGTTGCCATCCTTGTCATGGATGGGCTTTTTAACGGTCCAGTAGCAGCGCTTTTCCCCGGTGGATTTGAGGTAGTTGATCTCTTCCTGGGCGATGGCGAGTTGCTGCTCCAGTACCAACCGGTCGTTGCGTTGAATGGTGTCGGAGAATTCGAGATCAAAAAAGGCCCGATCATCCTGCCCCTGCAACTCGGCGAGGGTGCAGCCAAAGAGATCCAGCACCGCCTGATTGGCATAGGTGTAACGGCCCGCCAGATCCTTGGTAAACATGTAGGCGTCCGTCTCGTTGAAGATGGCTTTGAGGTGATCCAGCTCATGCTGTAACTGGATAGAGAAGGGTTCATCCTTCATGGGGCTAGCCATCCTTGGGTCGCTACGATGGGTCGGTTGAACAAGACGCGCAACAGAGATCAACAGCTTTAAATAAAGCACCGAACAGGTCAGGTTTCGCGTTTATTTCCGCAAGTTCTGCGCCATGTCACACGGTTGTCATCGTTGGCGAGCTCAAAGGCAATCAACCGAGTCTGTGGTTGTGCAGATCACCCTGTTCCCCCCTTTATCGGCCCGGCATTATTGGTTAGCAGCAGAGAAATTAATCAGCAATCAAATACGCCACCCCGAGCGGCAGAAAGGGCAACAAACAGGTCTTTAATCAAACTATTTTCACTGTGCCCCTGATATCATCCTCAGCAACGCAATATGGAGAGATACGAGATGGCAGTGGCACCGTTTAATTGGGATGACGCAGTTCAGTGGGACGGGCCGGGGGCCATTGCGGGTAGCGAAGAGATCTTGAGTGCCGACCGGCTGGATCGCGCCCGCTATGCCGAATTTCTGACCAACTACCTCGCCGCCGAAGGCAAGCAACGCAACTATGTGCTCAACCTCAATGCCGAATGGGGGGCAGGGAAAACCTGGTTTATCAAGCGCTGGTATATGGAGCTGAAAGCGCACTATCCCACCGTCTATATCGATGCCTGGCAGCAGGACTTTTCCGATGATCCTTTATTGACGGTGATTTCGTCGATTATCGACCAGTTAAAAATGATTGCGGGAAAAGAAAACCCGATTCCAGAAGGGATGCGTCAGCGGCTGCTTGGATTATTTAAAGTGGGCGGCAAACTGGCATTGAAAGCGGCAATCAAGAAGGCTGGATTGGAAGAAGATGATTTTTCTCTGGAAGGGGATGATGCCAATCTGCTGGTCGATGTCTTATGCAGTAATCAGAAAGAGCGTTATGAATCTATCCAGTATCTTAAACAAGAGATCCGGCAATGGGTGGAAGGTGCTGTTGGATTAGGTAATGGAGAGCTTGATTATCCCGCCTTTATCTTAATTGATGAACTGGATCGCTGTCGCCCCTCTTATGCAGTAGAGATGCTTGAGACCATCAAACATATTTTCGATATTCCCGAAGTGGTTTTTGTACTGGCCACGGATACTGAGCAGTTACAGCATTCTATCAAGGTCATTTATGGTGAAGGATTCCATGCATCTGCTTATCTAAGACGTTTTTTCAGGCGGCAATTTGCCTTAAAGAAAATATCAAAAGCGTCATTTATTGAAAGCTACATGAATCTTGATGATGTATTATTTGAGTACCTTTTTCCAAGATTTAAAACAATAGGCGAATTTTCATTGTTGCTATCTGTGCTCGCAGATGCCTTTAGTCTTCAGCTTAGAGATATTGAACAATACATAGACAAAGTAAAGGCTGCAATATCAAACTTTAGTGGTAGTTTTGATTTAGTAATTTTTTCCATACTTCTTTTAGCCAAAGAACGTGAGCCTGAGCTATATAGACAAATAGTTAGTTTAGAATTATCACTTAGAAATGATAGTAAAAAATCAGTCTCCAACATTGGGTTCTACGAGCGATTCAAATCTAATAAAGAGTTAGGTTTTTATTTGCCTTGGGAGAACAATAGCTCAGAGCTTTTAAAAGCTGAAGTATGTATATCAAAATACATAGGTTGTTTCTTTTTCTCCATCAAAAACAAAGCTCAATTAGTTGCCGCAAAGGAAGCCATTTCGATAGGGGGAGTATTGGGTAAATATTCAATAGATTCATTTTCCGAGGCTAGACATGAAGAAGCGCTACTGGCATATTATTTGGCAAATCAAAATGTCAATATTGATGATTATCAAGATATTGTTGAGCTAGCATGCAATTTTAAATAGAAATGGGCATAAGCCCATTTCTAAACATGAATATTATTTTTGATGCCGCTCATAAAGCCGTTGAACGACATCCTGTAATCCCAGCCCTTCGTTTTGCAGCAGTACGGTCAGGTGATAGAGCAGATCGGCGGATTCGTTGATGAGCTCTTCCCGATCCTTGGCCATGGCGGCCAGCGCCACTTCAACACCTTCCTCACCCACTTTCTGGGCGATGCGCTTGGTCCCTTTGCCGTAGAGGCTGGCGGTGTAGCTGGTGGCCGGATCGGCCCCTTTGCGGGCGGCCAGCACCTGTTCCAGCTCTGCCAGAAAACCGAGGGGTGGCACCGGGTGACCATGGAAGCAGGAGGTTGTGCCCTTGTGGCAGGTAGGGCCGACGGGGTTGGCGGCGATCAGCAGAGAGTCCTGATCGCAGTCGGTGCTGATGGCCACGAGTTGGAGCACATTGCCCGAGCTTTCACCCTTGGTCCAGAGCCGCTGTTTGCTGCGGCTAAAGAAGGTGACCTGACCGGTGGTCTGGGTCTTTTCCAGTGCCTCACGGGTCATAAAGCCCTGCATCAGCACCTCGCCACTGGCGGCATGCTGGACGATGGCGGGGATCATGCCGTTACATTTAGCCCAATCGAGCTGCTCGGCAAGGGGGCGCGCGCTGGCGGTGGTTTGTGTGTTATCTGAGAAGTTATTCACGGATGGCGACTCCTTCGGTTTTCAGCCAGCGTTTCAATTCGGGAATGGGGATAAGGCCCTTGTGGAACACAGAGGCGGCCAGCGCCCCGTCCACGTCGGCGAGGGTAAAGGCATCGCGAAAGTGTGCCATGGCACCGGCGCCGCCGGAGGCAATCAGCGGCACCTTGCAGACGCTGCGCACCAGCTTGAGTTGGTCGAGGTCATAACCCTGACGCATGCCGTCCTGATTCATCACGTTCAGCACGATTTCGCCCGCGCCGCGCTTTTGCACCTCCTGCACCCAGTCGAGGGTGTGCCAGGCGGTGGTGCGGGTGCGGCTCTCGTCACCGGTAAACTGTTTGACCTGATAGTGGCCCGTGTCGGCGTCGAAGTAGGAGTCAATGCCCACCACCACGCACTGCACGCCAAAGCGCTCGGCCAGTCGGCTGATCAGGGTTGGGTCGGCAAGGGCCGGAGAGTTGATGGAGACCTTGTCGGCACCAAATTCGAGGATCTGGCGGGCATCTTCCACGCTTTTAATGCCACCGGCGACGCAGAAGGGGATATCGATCACCTCCGCCACCCGGCTCACCCAGCTCTTGTCTACCACCCGGGCATCGCTGGAGGCGGTGATGTCATAGAACACCAGCTCGTCAGCGCCCTCTTCGGCGTAGCGGCGCGCCAGCTCGACAATGCCCCCCATCACCTCGTGATTGCGAAACTGTACCCCCTTGACCACCACGCCATCTTTCACGTCGAGGCAGGGGATAATGCGTCTTGCCAGCATCAGTTGCCTCCTGTGGTATCAGCAGCGGGGGCTTGCCAGCAGGCGATGGCGTCACCAACCGAGAATTTGCCCTCCAGCAGGGCGCGGCCAAGGATGATCCCTTTGACGCCGGAGCCCTTGAGCGCCTCGATATCCGCGATGCCGCCAATGCCGCCGGAGGCTTGAAAGGCAACGCTCGGGTAGCGGGCGCAGAGATCCCGATAGAGCTCGACGTTGGTGCCAGCCAGGGTGCCGTCACGGCTGATGTCGGTGCAGAGCACATGCTTGAGACCGGCGGGGAGGAAGCGCTCGATCAGTGCCTCGATGGTCACTCCGCTGTTTTCCTGCCAGCCCGCCACCGCGATATGGCGATTGCCCTGCTCATCAATATTGACGTCCAGCGCCAGCACGATCTGCTCGGGGCCATATTTCTCCATCCAGCTCGCCACCAGATCCGGGGATTTGACGGCGGTGGAGCCAATCACCACCCGGCTGGCACCGGCGGCCAGCAGATCCGCCACATCCTGTTCGGTGCGCACGCCGCCACCCACCTGCACCGGTGCTTCGGTGGCTGACAGCAGTTGGGTCAGCAGGGGCAACTGGCGCGCCTTGGCATCCTTGGCACCGTCCAGATCCACCAGATGGAGCTGCACCGCTCCCTGGGAGACATATTCATCAAAGCGGGCCTGCGGGCTGCTGCTGTATTCGGTCTTCTGGTCGTAGTCCCCCTGATAGAGGCGAACCACCTGACCATTGATAAGGTCAATTGCGGGAATGATCATTCAAAGCTCCAGAAAATTTTGCAGCAAACGGGCTCCGGCTGCGCCTGAGCGCTCCGGGTGGAATTGGGCGCCGAAGAAGTTGCTGTGCTCTGCAACCCCACCGACGATGGCGGTAAACGGCTGGCCATAGTCGCAGGTGGCGATGGTGGCGTCGGTCACCTCCAGCGCATAGGAGTGCACGAAGTAGAAGTAGCTGCCGCTCGGGATCCCCTTGAGCAGAGGATGGGTCTCGTCATGCTCAATCTGGTTCCAGCCCATATGGGGCAGCCGCAGATTACTGACCTCCATCAGCCGGATCTTGCCCGGCACTATGCTAAGGCAGTCGATGAGAGCGCCTTCACTGCCATCGGCACTCATGCTCTCTTCGGAGGCCTCCGCCAGCATCTGCATGCCGAGGCAAAAGCCCAGCAGCGGCTGTTTGGCGGCGCGAATGAGCGGTACCAGCCCCCGCTCGTTGAGGTTCTTCATGGCGGCCACCGCGGTGCCGACGCCGGGCAGGATCAGCTTGTCCGCCTGCTCGATATCGGCTGCCAGGCTGGAGACCAGCGGCTGCACGCCGAGGCGTTCGAACGCCATTCTGACCGAGGCCAGATTGGCGCAGCCAGTATCGATAATGACCAGCTTCTGCTTGCTCACATCCATTACAGCACTCCCTTGCTGGAGGGAAGCTCGCTCCCTTCCACCCGAATAGCCTGACGCAGGGCGCGGCCAAAGCCTTTGAACAGCGCCTCCACCTGATGGTGGGTGTTGCCGCTGCCCACCTTCATCTGCAATGTGATGGCCATGGCGTCCGACAGCGAGCGGAAGAAGTGGGGCACCATCTCGGTGGCCATCTCGCCCACGTTGTCGCGGCCAAAGCCGCTCGGGCAGTCGAACACGAAGTAGGGGCGACCGCTCAAGTCCAGCGCTGTGCTTACCTCCTGCTCGGTCAGCGGACGCGCATCGATCACCGCCTGTACCTCGTCCATCGCCAGCACAAAGCCGAAGCGGCCGATACCGCGCTTGTTGCCAAGGGCTTGACGCAGCGCCTGACCCAGCGCCAGCCCCACATCTTCCACCGTGTGGTGATCGTCGATATGCAGATCACCGCTGACGTTCAGCTTGAGCTGGAAACCGGCGTGGGTGGCAATTTGATCCAGCATGTGATCAAAGAAGCCGATACCGGTGGCGATCTGGTTGCCGCCGCTCTTGTCTAAATCCACTGCCGCCTGGATGCGGGTCTCCTTGGTATAGCGCTCCACCGAGGCTACGCGCCCCTTGGACAACAGCTGATCACGGATGGCGAGCCAGTCGTGACCCTGCGGGTGGTAGCGAATACCGCCAATGCCCATGTTCTCGGCCAGCTGCAGATCGGTCTGGCGATCGCCAATCACGAAGGAGTTGGCAAAGTCGATGCGACCGGAGGCGAGATACTCCTTCACCAACCCGAGGTGGGGCTTGCGGCAGCTGCAGCCGTCGGTGGGGAAGTGCGGGCAGATCAGCACCTGTTCCCACTTCACCCCTTGCGATTCGAACAGGTGCATCATCAGGTCGTGGGGTGGCTGGAAGTTCTCCAGCGGCAGGCTGGCGGTGCCCAGCCCATCCTGATTGGTCACCATCACCAGCACGTAGCCGGCGGCCTGCAACTCGCGCAGTACCGGAATGACCATGGGCTCGAAGCGAAGCTTGGCGAGGCTATCCACCTGCTTGTCGGTCACCGGCTCTTCAATCAGGGTGCCGTCGCGGTCGATAAACAAAAACGGGGTCTTCATCGCTACATCCTTGTTTTACAAAGTGGGAGAGGGCATATCACGCAGTACCGCCAGCACGGCATCCATCTCGCCCTGATAGCCGATGGTGACGCGAATGCTGTTATCCAAGCCGGGTTTGGTCGAGAAATCCCGCAGAATGATACCGGCGGCCTTCATGGCAGCAAAGACGGCGGCGCCATCCACAAAGCGCACCAGCACGAAGTTGCCCTTGTCCTCGAATACTTCCTTCACGCAGGCAAGCGTTGTCAGCTCTGCCTTGAAGGCAGCTTTTTGCTTGTTGAGCTCTATTACTCGCTCGCGCATCAGCTCCAGCCCCATGGGGGAGAGGGCCTGCGCCGCGATCTGGGCGATGGGCTCGGGGATGGGATAGGGGGCGATCACCTTGGCCAGCACGGCGATCACCTCGGGGCTTGCCAGCGTAAAGCCGCAGCGGATCCCCGCCAGGGCAAAGGCTTTGGAGAGGGTGCGGGTCACCACCAGATTGGGGAAGCGGGCCAGTAGGTCCACCACGGACGCTTCCGGGCAGAACTCGATATAGGCTTCGTCCACCACCACGATGGCGCGATCCCGAGCTTTTTCCAGCAGGGCGATAAGGCCGTCGCGACCCACCAGATCCCCGGTGGGGTTGTTGGGGGAGCAGAGAAATACCAGTTTCACATCAGACAGACGGTCCGCGATGGCGGGCCAGTCCGGCTGGCGGCTGGCGGTTAGCGGCTGCTCGACGATGCCGACGCCACAGGTCTCGGCGCTGATGGCGTACATGCCATAGGTGGGTGGGCAGATGAGGATCTGATCTTCACCTGCTTCGCAGAAGGTGCGGATCAAGAGCTCAATGGCCTCGTCGGCGCCGCGGCTCACCAGCACCTGATCGGGATTGACCCCGGCATAGGCGGCATAGCTGTTCACCACCTCGGCCGGTTGGCACTCGGGGTAGCGGTTGAGGCGGCTCCCCTCGATGGTGAAGGGATAGGCCTGCGGCGCCTCGTTGGCGTTGAGCCAGACGTGGCCCTTGCCGCCGATGCGGCGGGCGGATTGATAAGGGGTGAGGGCCCGCACCACGCGGCGCGCCAGATTGGCAATGCTCATGACAAATCCTTCTGCTGTGCTGTTGGTTGGGGCGCGGCGGCCAGGGCGTTCAACCTGAGGGTGACGGCATTTTTGTGGCCATCGAGCCCTTCGGCCTCAGCGATGCGCTCGACAATGGGGCCAAGGCCGCGAATACCTTCGGCGTTCAGCTCTTGCACTGTGTAGCGGCGCTGATAATCGGCAAGGCCCAGGCTGGAGCAAGTGCGGGCATAGCCGTAGGTAGGCAGGGTGTGGTTGGTGCCGCTGGCGTAATCGCCGACCGATTCCGGTGTCCATGCTCCGAGGAAGATGGAACCGGCATTCTCAAGCTGGTCCAGCAGCTCGCGCGGGGCTCGGGTCTGCACAATCAGGTGCTCCGGCGCATAGGCGTTGGAGATGGCGCACGCCTCGGCCAGATCGTCACAGAGGATCACCAGACTGCTGCCGAGCGCCTGGGCGGCGATATCGCGGCGGCTCAACTTGGCCAGCTGGCTCTTGATTTCCCCTGCGATGGCATCGGCCAGCAGCGGCGAGGTGGTCACCAGCACCACCTGGCTGTCGGGGCCGTGCTCGGCCTGGGAGAGCAGATCCGCTGCCACGAAGGCGGGGTTGGCGCTCTCGTCGGCAATCACCAGCACCTCGGAGGGGCCAGCGGGCATATCGATGGCGGCACCGCGCCAGTCGCGGGATACCTGCCCTTTGGCTTCGGTCACATAGGCGTTGCCCGGGCCGAAGATCTTGTCCACCTTGGGGATGCTCTCGGTGCCGTAAGCCATCGCCGCGATGGCCTGGGCTCCGCCAATGGCGAACACCTTCTCGACCCCGCAAGCGCGGGCGGCAAACAGGATCTCGTCGCTGGCGGGGGACGGAGTGCAGAGCACCACTTCACGGCAACCTGCGATAGCAGCCGGAATGGCCAGCATCATCACGGTGGAGGGGAGCGGCGCGCTGCCCCCCGGCACATAGAGGCCGACTCGACTGATGGGTTGGGTGCGCAGCTCGCACACCACCCCGGGCTGGGTTTCTACCCGTACCACCGGCTGCACTTGCGCGGCGTGGAAGGTGCGAATATTGGCAATGGCCGCTTCGATGGCATTTTTGATGTCGTCATCCAGCCGCGCGCAGGCAGCTTCAATCTCATCTTCGCTGACGCGCAACTGCTCACGGGGGGCACGCTCGAAGCGCAGGCTCAGCTCGCGCAGGGCCTCATCGCCACGGCTACGCACCGCGGCGATGATCTCTTTGACCACGGCGCCAATATCGGCCTCGTCACTCAAGGCCGGTCGGGTCAGCACGTCGGCCTGCTGGGCAGGGGAGAGGGTCTTCCAGATCAGGGTCTGCATGATGTCCCTTCCTTATTCCATCATTTTTTCGATGGGCAGCACCAGAATGGAGCTGGCACCGAGGGCCTTGAGCTGCTCCATGGTCTCCCAGAACAGGGTCTCGCTGGATACGACGTGCAGCGCCACCTGATTGGTGTCACCGGCCAGCT
The DNA here is from genome assembly GCF_963870295.1 of Aeromonas sp. ANP5. Taxonomy (NCBI): domain Bacteria; kingdom Pseudomonadati; phylum Pseudomonadota; class Gammaproteobacteria; order Aeromonadales; family Aeromonadaceae; genus Aeromonas; species Aeromonas sp. ANP5. Next base: position 33,384 of record NZ_CAWMRY010000014.1, read on the forward strand.
GCATGATGGTGGGACGCTCGGCACCCGGCAGCAGATCGGTGATGGCATCGAGCTTCTCTTTGGGGGCGTGCAGCATGATGTACTTGCTCTCGCGGGCCTGTTGCATCCCCTGAATGCGGGGCAGCAATTTGTCGATGAGTTTCTGCTTGGCATCAGACAAGGGGCTGGGGGCCTGGACCAGTACCGCCTTGGAGCGGTAGATCACCTCCACCTCTTTGAGGCCATTGGCTTCCAGGGTCGCACCGGTGGAGACCAGATCGCAGATGGCATCAGCCAAGCCCGCTCGGGGTGCCACTTCCACCGAGCCGCCCAGCATCACGCTCTTGAAGCCGAGCCCCTTTTCGTCAAAGAAGCGCTTGAGCAGCCCAGGGTAGGAGGTGGCGATGCGCTTGCCGGCCAGGCTCTCTGGCCCTGTGTAGGTCACATCTTCCGGCACCGCCAGCGAGAGGCGGCAGCCACCAAAGTCGAGCTGCTTGAGGGTTTTGACCTCGAAGGGTAGTCCCTGTGAGGCACGAATAAGCTGCACCTCTTCCAGCACGTTCTCGCCGATGATGCCAAGGTCGACCACCCCTTCCATCACCAGACCCGGGATGTCGTCATCACGCACCCGCAGGATATCGATGGGCATGTTCTCGACATGGGCGATAAGGCGCTGCTCGCGCAGGTTGATCTTGAGGCCACAGCTCTTGAACAGGGCTTGGGAGTCCTGGCTCAGACGACCGGACTTTTGCATGGCGATACGCAGACGTTGTGTTTCCATTGCTCGATTTCCTTCTAGTCAAAAACGAAAAAACCCTCGGAAGTGTGTGCTTCCGAGGGTTTATGAATCTTGCGGTCCTTTTGGAAGTCACCAGTTAAGTGTCTTCCAGCAGTCAACCTCCTGAAAGACTAGTCGGGATGATGATGGTGGTGATGAGTCTTCAGGGTGGTGAACTTCATGTAATCAATCCTTTACAAAATAAGATGTCGTAATTGACGCCTGATTTAAACTACCTGCCTTGACAGAAAATGCAACCCGAAATTGTGATTTGATCGATTAAAGTGGCGAAAACGGTTTTCTGGTCGATAACTAGACAATAACCCCAGCAGGAGTCGCCATCATGCCCAGCCAGGACCTGTTGTTCCCCATTTTGCCCCGGGCGCCCGCTGCGCCCGGCAGTGAAGAGATCAAGCGGGAAGTGAACCAGATCAGCAAAAAGCACCAGCTGCGCAAGACCAGCACTGACAACAGTGACTCCCAGCAGCGCCAGCAGGCGTATAGCACGCCCGCCAAGCGTGATCAGCCCAAGGCGGAGGAGGGTGATCACAAGCCGGACCCCGAGCATCAGATCGATCTGTTCGTCTAGGCAGATTATCTGTCCCGCTTTTGCCGCGCTTTTGGCATAATGGCCGCTTTTGCTGCGGGACGCCCTTTTGACCATCCAGACCCTGTTCAAGCCAGATGGCCCTCTGGCCAGCCATATCGACGGTTTCAAAGCCCGCGCTCCCCAACTGGAGATGGCCGAGGCGGTCGCGTGCGCCATCAAGAGTGGTGGCCGTCTGCTGGTGGAGGCGGGGACCGGTACCGGCAAGACTTACGCCTATCTGGTGCCAGCGCTGGAATCCGGCAAACGGGTGGTGATCAGCACCGGCTCCAAGAACCTGCAGGAGCAGCTCTTCTATCGGGATCTCCCGACCATCACAGGCGCGCTCTCCTACACCCCGCCGGTGGCCCTGCTCAAGGGGCGCAGCAACTATCTCTGCATCGAGCGGATGAACCGGCTCTTGAGCGAATCCCATCTGCAAAAGCCTGAGATCCTGAACGATCTGGTGAAGGTCAAATCCTGGTCCACCGCCACCGATAACGGCGATGTGGGGGATATTCCGGGATTGCAGGAGAACGCCGAGATCCTCGCCCACGTCACCAGCACCAACGACAACTGCCTCGGTCGCGACTGCCCCTATTACGACGACTGCCATCTGGTGGTGGCCCGACGCCGCGCCATGGATGCCCAAGTGGTGGTGATCAATCATCACCTCTTTTTCGCCGATATGGCGGTGAAAGACACCGGATTTGGCGAGTTGGTGCCCGAAGCGCAAGTCTATGTCTTTGACGAGGCGCACCAGCTGCCGGAGATCGCCACCAACTACTTCGGCAAGTCGGTAGGCAGCCGAACGATTCAGGATCTTGCGCAGGATATCCAGCTTGCCTATCGGGCCGAAGCCCACGACATGGCCCAGCTTGGCAAGGCGGCAGACCGGCTCGCTATCGCCAGTCAGGACTTGCGTCTGGCCTTCGGGGTGGATGGCGGTCGCGGCAATACCCGCGACATGCTGCGCCAGCCGCTCTGGGGTCAGGCCTTGGCTCGTCTCAACGACGCCATCGGGCTCTGCTACGAGGTGCTGAAACTGGCTCTCGGCCGTGGCGAGCAGCTGGATCACGCCTTCGAACGGATCAGTGAACTGCGCACCCGTCTTGGCGAGGTGCTGGCGGTCAACCAGACCGGTTTCTCCTACTGGTACGACTGCTCACGGCTTCATTTCACCCTCAATCTGACGCCGCTATCGGTGGCCGAGCGATTCAGTGCCGAGGTGCAAAGACCGGAAGTGGCCTGGGTCTTCACCTCCGCCACCCTGACGGTGGATATGCGGTTTGATCACTTCAAAGCCGAGCTGGGGCTGGCGGGTAGCGCCGAGCTTATTCTCGACAGTCCGTTCGACTATGGCGAGCAGGCGCGGCTCTGTGTGCCCCGTTATCTACCGGAGCCCAACGCCTTTGGTCGCGGCGAGCAGCTGGCCAATCTGATGATCCCGCTCATCAACAAGACGCCGGGGGGCTGTTTCTTCCTCTGCACCAGCCATCAGGTGATGCGTCAGGTGGCCGAGGTGCTGCGCCGGGAGATTGGCCGTACTGTGCTGCTACAGGGTGAGGACAATAAGCAGCGGCTACTCAAGGAGTTTGTCGAGAATGGCCGCGCCGTGTTGGTGGCGACCAGCAGCTTCTGGGAGGGGATAGACGTGCGGGGGGCTGCGTTGTCGTGTGTTATCATCGACAAATTGCCGTTTGCCAGCCCCGATGATCCGCTGCTCAAGGCACGGGTGGATGATTGCAAGCTCAAGGGGGGGGATCCCTTCGCCGAGCTGCAGTTGCCCAAGGCGGTGATTGCCCTCAAACAGGGGGTGGGACGGCTTATTCGTGATCGCAGTGATCACGGGGTGCTGGTGATCTGTGATCCACGAATGGTCAACAAGCCTTATGGCGCCACCTTTATCAAGAGTCTGCCGGCCATCCCCCGTACCCGGGAGTTGGGAACGCTGGGGAGCTTTTTCGATCGCGGTGAATAAGTTTGCCGCCAGCTAACAGATTTGAACAACGGGTGAGCATATCTCGCTTGCCGGTTATGTAATTGACTGATTTTATAGAGATTGGAAAGCATGAACGAGTTGAAGATCCTGGCCGTAGATACCGCCACCGAAGCCTGCTCCGCCGCCTTGCTGGTGGGTGACAAGCTGTTCTCCCGCTGGGAGGAGGCGCCCCGGGATCACACCCGAAAAATCCTGCCCATGGTTCAGGCTGTGTTAGAGGATGCCGGGATAAGTTTGAGTGACCTCGATGCCATCGCGTTCGGCCGCGGCCCGGGCTCCTTTACCGGCGTGCGGATCGGCATCAGTGTGGCGCAAGGTCTGGCGTTTGGTGCGGGTGTGCCGCTGATTGGCATCTCGACCCTGGCCGCCATGGCGCAAGGGGCCTATCGACTGGATGGTGCCCAGCAGGTGCTGACCGCCATCGATGCGCGGATGAACGAGGTCTATTTCGGCCGCTATGAGCTCATTGATGGCCGCATGCAGCTGGTGGGGGACGAGGTGGTGAGCGATCCCGCGGCGCTGGTTGAGGCCCGTGGCAAGCTGGCGGGCCCTGTGACCTGCGTCGGCACCGGTTTTGAAACCTATGGCGAGACCCTGAGTGGCCTGGCCGATGAGCTGGCGGTGAGTCAGGTGCGCTTCCCGGCGGCAGAAGACATGCTGCCGTTGGCCCGCGCCGCCTGGTTGGCGGGGGAGGCGGTGCCGGTTGAGCAGGCGACGCCGGTCTATTTGCGTGACAAGGTGACCTGGAAAAAACTGCCGGGTCGCGAATAAGGGCAGGAGCGCTGATTTCATGTCGCTCTTGCCGCTCATCAGCTGCAACACAAGCGGATGGCCCCTACGGGCCACGCTGGCAACAGGAGAGTGACATGATGCGTAATACCAGAAGCGACATGATGAAACGCGGGATGGTGGTCGGGGCGCTGGCCCTGCTGCTCGGGGCCTGCAGCTCGGTCCCCAGGGAGCTGGCTTATGAGCCCGAAAACCAGCTGGTGGCCTATCAAGCTGCCCTTGGCGGGATGGAGGGCAAACCGGCCCGCTGGAGCGGCGTTATCTCGGCGGTGCACAACAAGGCAGATCAGAGCGTTATTGAAGTGGTCTATCTGCCGCTCAAGTCCAACGGTGTGCCGGAGCAGACCGAGCAGAGCCCGGGCCGTTTTCTGGCCATCATGAAGGGTTTTGTCGACCCGACCCTCTACGCCAAGGGGCGTAGCCTGACGGTGCTTGGCACCATAGGCAAACCGGTGGATAGCCAGATTGGCGAGCACAAGTACCGCTTCTCTGTGCTCAATGTGACGGGCAGCAAGCTGTGGCCGCCAGTCAAGGAGGTGGAGGTGCGCTATATGGACCCCTACTTCTACGATCCCTTCTATGATCCCTTCTGGCCGAGACGGCCGCTGCGTCGCTAAGGCTTGCCATGATCAACGCTATGATGAGCACCATGCACGAGCGGCTGCTTACGCTGGCGGATGGTCGGCGGGTAGCCCTGCTGGATAACCACTCCGCTGAGCATGATCAGCAGGGCAAACCCCTGTTGATCGCTCTGCATGGCTGGCTCGACAACAGTGCCAGCTTCTTGCCGCTGGCGCCGCATCTGGGGGATTTTCACCTCATCTGTGTCGATCTGCCGGGGCACGGTCACTCAGATCACAAAGCCACCCCCTATGTCTTTGTCGACTGGCTGGACGATCTCTACCAGATCGTTCAGGCAGCGGGCTGGTCGCGCTTCACTCTGCTCGGTCACTCCCTCGGGGCGTTGATCGCCTCGGCCTATGCCGGGGTGTTTCCCGAACAGGTGGAGCGGTTGATCATGCTGGAGGGGCTGGGGCCGCTCAGCCAGCCCGATGAGGAGGTACCAGCCCAGCTGCGACGTGCGATTTTAAACCGCAGCCGCACCCGGGAGCGCAGTGCCAACGGCTTTGCCTCCATCGATGACGCTGTCGCCGCCCGTTGCAAAGTAGCGGATATCACGCCGCAGGCGGCGCGTCTTATCTGTGAGCGGCAGCTTGAAGAGCGGGCAGGGCGCTGGCACTGGCGCAGCGATCCCCGTTTGCGGGATCTGTCGCCCCTGAGAATGAGCGAAGGGCAAGCCCGGGCACTGATGGCGGCTATCCGTTGTCCTGTGCTGTTGATTCAGGGGGAGCAGGGCTTTGCTGCGCTTGAAGCCCAATGGCAGGCCCGTCAGGATGCCTTCCAGCAGATCGAGCGGGTCATATTGGGTGGAAACCACCATTTTCATATGGAAAATTCGGTTGATACGGCCGTTTGTATCGTAAAGTTTTGTCAAGTTCGGTAGAATCGCCAGCTTTCAATAATTCCAGGTTTGTTTTCTCCCTCACATTTTTCTGTTGTTAATTTGCTGTTAATTGATGTTGCGCTGTGTAAATATGTGCGGCATTAGAGCATCAGCTTAAAACAACCGATTAAAATGGATGTGAACCGGGACGGAGGCAACACAGTGAGCGCACAGGTGCTAGTTATGCAGGAGAAGTTTGTGGAAAAAGTCTGGCTGACACGTTATCCGGAAGGGGTCCCCGCCGAGATCAATCCAGACCAATACAGCTCCCTGGTCGAGATGTTCGAATCCTCGGTGACCCAGTTTGCCGATCAGCCCGCCTTCGTCAACATGGGCCAAACCATCACCTACCGCCGGCTGGAAGAGCAGTCCCGCGCCTTTGCTGCCTACCTGCAAAACGAGCTGAAGCTGGAGAAAGGGGATCGGGTTGCGGTGATGATGCCTAACCTGCTGCAATACCCCATCGCCGTGTTTGGCATCCTGCGCGCCGGCATGATCGTGGTCAACGTCAACCCGCTCTATACCCCGCGCGAGCTGGAGCATCAGCTCAAAGATTCCGGTGCCAAGGCCATCGTCATCGTCTCCAACTTCGCCCATACCCTGGAAAAGGTGGTCTATGACACCCCGATCAAGCACGTTATCCTGACCCGGATGGGGGACAACCTGGGGCTGGCCAAGGGCACCTTGGTCAACTTCGTGGTCAAGTACGTCAAGAAGCTGGTGCCGAAATACAATCTGCCCCACGCTACCACCATGCGTCAGGCCCTCTCCAAGGGTCGTTTCCTGCAGTACATCAAGCCGGAGATCACTAACGACGATCTCGCCTTCCTGCAGTACACCGGTGGCACCACCGGCCTCTCCAAAGGGGCCATGCTGACCCATCGCAACATGATTGCCAACGTCGAGCAGTGCCTCGGCGTCTACGGCCCCATGCTGGAACGCGGCAAGGAGTTCGTGGTCACCGCATTGCCGCTCTATCACGTCTTCGCCCTGACCGTTAACTGTCTGCTCTTTATGCGTATCGGCGGTTACAACCTGCTGATCAGCAACCCGCGCGACATCCCGGGTTTTGTCAAAGAGATCAAGAAGTATCCCTTCACCTGCATTACCGGGGTTAACACCCTGTTCAATGCGCTGGTCAACAACGAAGAGTTTCAGGGGATCGCCTTTGACAAGCTCAAGCTCACCATCGGCGGCGGCATGGCAGTGCAGCGCGCGGTTGCGGAGAAGTGGAAGACACTGACCGACACTCCGCTGCTGGAAGGCTATGGCCTGACCGAGTGCTCGCCGCTGGTGAGCGTCTGTCCCTACGACCTCACTGATTACAACGGCTCTATCGGTTTGCCGGTCTGCTCTACCGAGATCCGTCTGGTAGATGACAACGGTCAGGTGATCCACACTCTCGGCACCCCGGGCGAGATGCAGGTGCGCGGCCCGCAGGTGATGGTGGGCTACTGGCAGCGTCCCGAGGCGACCGCCGAAGTGATGCAGGATGGCTGGCTTTGTACCGGTGATATCGCGGTGTGCGACGAGCAGGGCTTCTTCAAGATCGTTGACCGCAAGAAGGACATGATCCTGGTCTCCGGTTTCAACGTCTATCCGAACGAGATCGAAGATGTCGTTGCCCTGCACCCGAAAGTGCTGGAAGTGGCCGCTGTCGGTGTGCCACACAAGGTCTCCGGCGAGTTGGTGAAGATCTTTGTGGTCAAGAAAGATGCAAAATTGCAGGAGGACGAGATTATTGCCCACTGCCGCAAACATCTGACTGCCTATAAGGTGCCGAAACTGGTAGAATTTCGTGACGAACTTCCCAAGACCAATGTGGGCAAGATCCTGCGCCGCGTACTGCGCGACGAGGAGATTGCCAAGCAATAACCGGACTGCGGCTGCAGAAGCCTCTGCAAACCAGCACCGTCGTTATGCAAAACCGTGGGTCATCCCACGGTTTTTTCTTTTTGGCCCTGATCAACCGCGCAGGCACAGATGCACTATCAACTTATCACTCAGCAAGACGAACTTGAGCAGTATCTCGCTTCTCTGGCCGACGTTCCCCTGGCTATCGATACTGAATTCGTTCGCACCCGTACCTACTACCCCCAGCTTGGTCTGTTCCAGATCTATGACGGAGAGCATCTGGCGCTGCTGGATCCGCTCACCCTGGATCTCTCCGCCCTCTGGCAGCGACTGGGCAGGGAAGGGCAGATCGCCATCCTGCACGCCTCTGGCGAAGATCTGGAGCTTATCCAGCATCAGGCGGGCCACCTGCCCAACCAGATGCACGACACCCAGCTGGCTACCGCCTTTCTCGGTTACGGCGTCTCGGTCGGCTTTGGGGCGCTGGTGAATGAATTCCTCGGGGTCGAGCTGGAAAAAGATCAAGCGCGCACCGACTGGCTGGCCCGCCCGCTTACACCGCGTCAGCTCGAATACGCGGCAGCGGATGTCTTCTACCTGATGCCGCTCTACGAGAAGGTGATGGCCAAACTGCGGGAAAGCGGCAAGTTTGCCTGGTTCGAGCAGGAGTGTCAGAACCACTCTGCCCGCAAGACCCAGGGTAGCGATCCCCGTCAGGCTTATCTTGACATCGTCAACGCCTGGCAACTGGGTCGCCGCGAGCTCGCCATTCTGCGCGAGCTGGCCGCCTGGCGCCAACAAGAGGCGGTGCGCCGCGATCTGGCCCTCAACTTTGTGGTCAAAGAGCTGCACCTGTTCAAGGTGGCAGAGCGCCGTCCTGCCTCTCTGCGGGATCTCAACGAGCTCGGCCTCTCGCCCATCGAGATCAAGATCCACGGCAAGCGGATGCTCGATATCGTCGCCAAGGCGCAGCAGAGCGATCCTGACAGTTGGCCGGAGCCCATTCGCCGGCTGGTGGACTTCCCCCAGTACAAGGCCGAGCTCAAGCGCATCAAGGCCATGGTGGAAGAGAAGGCCAAGGCGAGCAATATTCCGCCCGAGCTGATTGCCAGCAAGAAGATCATTCACCAGTATTTCACCTGGAGCTGGCGGATGAACGACGAAGAACGGGCCCGCAGCGACAAACCGATGCTGCTGCAAGGGTGGCGTCATGAGCTGGTCGGTCACCTGCTGGCACAATAAGCCACCAGACGGTTGCACCTATAAATCAATCCTCACCCTCGGGTGGGGATTTTTATTGGGCGAAAGAGACAAATGGGCATGCTGAAATGGGGTACGCAGGTGGGACATGGCTGGCCGGATGGCGGGAGTCGAGAATGAAAAAGAGAGCAGAGAAGAAAAGGCAGCGGCTAACACCGCTGCCTTTTTTGATCACCAGATAGGCTGGGTCAGGTAGGGGTTGCTCACCTTCTCGCGACCGAAGGTGGAGCTGGGGCCGTGGCCAGGGATAAAGACGATCTCGTCACCAAGCGGCAGCAGGGTCTCGGTGATCGACTTGATCAGCGTGCCGTGATCGCCACGGGGGAAGTCGGTGCGGCCGATGCTGCCGGCAAACAGCACGTCGCCCACCCAGGCGAGCTGCTCGGCTTGGGAGAGCAGCACGATATGGCCCGGGGTGTGGCCGGGGCAGAAGTAGACATCCAGCTCGCACTGGCCAACCTGCACCTTGTCACCCTGCTCAAGCCAGCGATCCGGCGTGAAGGCGGGGGTATGGGCGAAGCCGAACATCTGGCTCTGCTGGGGCAGCATGTCGAGCCAGAAGGCGTCCTCCTTATGGGGGCCGGTGATGGCGACGCCGGTCTTTTCCCGCAGAGCGGCGGCGGCACCCACATGATCCAGATGACCGTGCGTCAGCAGGATGTGGGTCAGGGTCAGGCCGCGCTTGGCGATGGCCGCCAGCAGTTTGTCCGCTTCGCCGCCCGGATCGATCAGGGCGGCCTGATGGGTCTCGTCACACCAGATGAGGGAGCAGTTCTGGGCGAACTGGGTGACCGGGATCACCTCGAATTTCAACATAGAGTTCCTCTCTTGGGATGGGTCAGCCGCGCAGCGCGTTGGCATGCTGCTCGGCGAAATAGTCGAGACAGGCCTGTTTGTCACCGCGGAATACGATGCGCTCCTGCTTGTTGCCAAGCTGATAGAGATACATGGGGTCGTAGTAGCGGGTCAGCAGCAACGTGATCCAGGCCAGATGCAGCCCGGTATCGCCGCTCTTTTCCTGCTCGGTGAGAGCGGTCTGCATCAGGGCATCCAGCTCGCGGTGGGCCAGATCGCCGAGGCGGCGCTTGAGGCGGGCCAACGCATCGGTGAGATAGGCGGCAAACAGCGGCCAGCCGGCTTCCTGGCCATACATGGCTTGATAGCGCAGCCAGAGATCGTGCACGTAATCTTCGCGGATCTGCTCGGCCCGATCGATTTGCGGAACATCCACCACCACCAGCGGTGCCTGACTCATGGCCTCATGGAGGGATAGGGGCAGGCAGCAGCGGCCGATCAAGCGACTCTCATCTTCGACCACGAAGGCATGCTCGCCCTGATGGCGGCGCTTGAGCAGCTCGATGGCCATGTTGTTTTCAAAATTGATGTTGCTGGGCTGGCCGCCGGGCAGCTGACCAAACGACGAGCCCCTGTGATGGGCGTGTCCTTCCAGATCGAGCGCCTGGGCCACGTGGTCCAGCATATGGGTCTTGCCGGAGCCGGTCATGCCGGTCAGCACGCTCCAGTGACACTCGGCAGAGGCCTTGTCCTGGGTGTCGATCAGGAAGCGGCGCAGCTCCTTGTAGCCACCGGCGACGCGGGGGCGAGTCACCCCGGCATCAGCCAGCCACTGTTGTACGGTTTGCGAGCGCAGGCCGCCGCGAAAGCAGTAGAGCAGGGCATCGGGCTGCTTGCGCAACTGCGCCAGCCAGCCTTCGATACGTTCGGCACGCACAGCTCCCCCCACCAGCTTGTGTCCAAGCTCAATGGCGGCGGCCTGACCCTGCTTCTTGAAGCAGGTCCCCACCTGGGCGCGCTCATCGTCTGTCATCAAAGGCAGGCTGGTCGAGCAGGGGAAGGCCCCCTCCTTGAACTCGATGGGGGCGCGCACATCAATCAACGGCACATCGCCTAAAAAAATCTGGGCGTAGTCCGTGGCCAGTGGCAATTCACTCATTGGACAATCTCGATAAAGCGGGAGCCCTCAAGGGGCTTGATCTGACCGATGGGCGAGAGTTCTAGCCCAGCTTCTTGCGCGATGGCGAGCAGCTCGGCTTCGCTCTCTTTACCCACGGCGACCAGCAGGCCGCCGCTGGTTTGCGGGTCGCACATGATGTTGCGGGTGCGATCGTCTATGGCATCTAGCTTGTGGCCGTAGGAGTCGTGGTTGCGCAGGGTACCGCCCGGTACGCAGCCCTCACTCAGGTAGTAATCCACCTCGTCCAGTAGCGGCAGCGCCTTGAAGTCGAGGCGGGCGCTGACATTGGATCCTTCGCACATCTCCAGCAGATGGCCCGCCAGACCAAAACCGGTGACGTCGGTCATGGCGTGCACACCCGGCAGCTCGGCAAAGCGTTGACCAATCTTGTTGAGGGTGCACATGGCGTTGGGGGCCAGCTGCTCGTGTTCGGGCTTGAGCTTGCCCTTCTTCTGGGCGGTGGTGAGGATACCGATACCAAGGGGCTTGGTCAGATAGAGGGTATCACCCACCTTGGCGGTGTCGTTCTGCTTGATGGCGTCCAGGGGCACGATACCGGTGACCGCGAGGCCGAAGATGGGCTCGGGGGCATCGATGCTGTGGCCACCGGCCAGCGAAATCCCCGCTTCATGGCACACCTGACGGCCGCCGTCGATCACCTGCTGGGCCACTTCGGCGGGCAGGGTATTGATGGGCCAGCCGAGGATGGCGATGGCAACGATAGGCTTGCCGCCCATGGCGTAGATATCACTGATGGCGTTGGTGGCGGCGATGCGGCCAAAGGTGAAGGGGTCATCGACGATGGGCATGAAGAAGTCGGTGGTGGAGACAATGCCCCGACCGTTGCCGATATCGACCACGGCCGCGTCATCTTTGCTGCTGTTGCCAACGATCAGGGTCGGGTCGTTGAAGCCCGGGATCTGGCTCTTGAGGATGGTGTCGAGTACCTTGGGAGAGATTTTGCAGCCGCAGCCAGCGCCGTGGCTGTATTGGGTCAGACGAATGGAAGACATACTTACCCCTTTTATTTGCAAACAGAGCAGAGGCTCTGTGGAGCCGTCTTGGTCAATGGGCGGCCTTGTAGAAAGGAAGACAAGAAGCCGCAAATATGGGTGGCCTCGGTGCCAACAGGGGCAGCGATGACTGGCAGTTATGAAGGACCGCCAGGCCGGACGGGGAAGAAAAGGGCGACAAGGTGCGCCAGCGCAGCCCCGCCAAGGGCCACAGGACGGGGCATTATGCCATATTTGCCCCTTGGGGTTCGAACAGGAATTCACATAAACAGCAGGGAATTGCCCGCGCTTGCCTGTCATCGGTCTGGATCCGGCGCTGGCTGATTGATTGCAGTACAGATGCAACAAAGAGAACGTCAAAGAGACCAACAGCACGCAACTGCCGATCTACAACAGGAGAGCTTAGTGACCACCACATTTTTGGTTAACCACCCCATCACCACGGCACAGTTTGCGGCGTTGTTGGCGCAGACCTCGTTGGGGGCGAGACGGCCGTTGGACCATCCGGCCACCCTGCAGGGCATGCTGGATCACGCCAATCTGCTGATCACCGCCTGGCAGGGTGAGACCCTGGTCGGGGTGGCCCGCTCGGTGACCGATTTTCATTTTTGTTGTTACCTCTCGGATCTGGCGGTGGCCGAGTCGGTGCAGGGGCAGGGGATTGGCAAAGCCCTTATTCGCGAGACGTTTTTGCAATTGCAGCCTGGCTGCAAGCTGATCCTGCTGGCCGCGCCGCAGGCGGTGGCATACTACCCCAAGCTCGGATTTAGCCAGCACCCGAGTGCCTGGGTGATGAGCAGTCTGGATGAACTGGTACTGGATGAGTTGGCATAAAACCGTCAACTCATCCAGACAGGGCGAGATTAGCTTATCCGGCCCGCTCCAGCGCCGGTTGCCGTGACTTGCCCCAGCGGCGCAGGCGCCGTTGCAGTGGTCGCTCCAGCAGGTTGTAGCTCAAGGCAGAGAGGCCGATCAGCACCGCCAGCATCAGCAAGGTTGCCACTACCCCCAGCAGCGGGTTGGTCTGGCCATACCACCACTCGGTGATCCCCGGCGCCAGATAGTGGATGAGCTCGCAGCCGGTGAGCAGCACCAGCGCATGGAGCAGGTAGATGGAGTAGGAGAGATCCCCCAGCCAGTTGGTGAAGCGGTTATCCAGGAGGTGCAGCAGCGGGCTCTGGCGCTCCCCCTGTGCGGCGGCAATCCAGATCAGCAGTATGTAGGAGCCGATCAGCAACAGAGTCAGCTGTGGCGTCATGGTGAACTGCATCAGCACGAAGGGCAGCACAAAGGCGATCAAGAGCGGCAGATCCCGCTTCATCATGGGGAAGTTTTTCGCAGCCTTGACCCTCGGCAGCAGCCAGAGGCCGAGCACAAATTCACTTACCCCGCGCCCCACCGCCAGCGCGCCGCTGGTGACATCCAGGGTGCCGCGACTGTGCACGATAAAGGCCAGCACCGTCAGCGCCAGCAGGGGGGCGAGATGGCTCCAGCGACTGCGGGTCACCGCCAGCGGGATCAGCAGCGGGAACAGCAGGTAGCTTATCCACTCCACGCTCAGGGACCAGGCGGCGAAGTTCCAGGTCAACCCGTGATCGGTTACCACTTGCAGCAGCAGGAAGGCGCTCGGCAGCGCCTCGGCCGGCGTGAAGGGTGAACCGAAAGGCGGCATCCCTTCCCACTCCCACATCTTGAACAGGGGGCCAGCATAGAAGCCCACCCCGTGTTGCGCCTTGTAAAGTTCCCAGCCGACCAGCAACAGCAGGGTTACCAGGTAGAGGGGGTAGACGCGGGTCAGCCGCAGCCAGAGAAAACGGCCATAGCTCACGGTGCGGGGCGTGCGGGTGAAGGCCTCGCCATAGACATGGGCCAGTACCACGCCGCTCAAAATAAAGAACAGGTCGACCCAGAGGTAGCCATTCTCGATGAGTTGGGTGTGGCCTGCGATTGACTCCATCCACTGGGGAAAGAGTAACAAGCGGGCATGGAACAGCACCACCATCAGGGCAGCGATGCCCCGTAGCGGCGTTAACAGCGGCAATGATTGATTCATAACGGGATCCCTTGTGATGTTCAGCTTGGCCTGACATCTATCTTGTTGTTGTGCCGCCCATCAATCCTGACGGGACGGTTTCCCCGGCTCGGCTGCCGCAGGCGGGATCACACTACGGAAAAGAGAGTCATACGGATGTGACTTGAATCATAAATGTGCAGTTATTGTGCAAAGTAATTTAAACAGAGAAGAAGTGGGGCGCTGGCAGCAAAAGAGGAGAAGGAACGCGAATAAAGCAGAGAGGGTGGTCATCGGGGCGAGCGTCAGGCTCAGGTTTATACGGCGCGATGCAAAACAATCAGGCCCGCAAGGGGCCTGATTGATCACAAGGGGAGGGTGGTTGCCGATCAGCGGGCGCGTACCACCAGACCCTTGAGGTAGAAGCCTTCCGGATAGGCGGTACCGATAGGGTGATCGGAGGCCTGGGAGAGCAGCTCCAGGATCTGGGCATCGCGACCGGCATCGAGCGCCGCATCGGCAACGATCTTCTGGAACAGGCTCTGCTCCATCAGGCCGGAGCAGGAGTAGGTCAAGAGCACGCCACCCGGCGCCAGCAGCTGGAACGCCAGCATGTTGATGTCCTTGTAGCCACGGCAGGCACCCAGCAGCTGGGCCTTGCTCTCGGCGAACTTGGGCGGATCCAGCACGATGACATCGAACTTCTCACCCTTCTCACGATATTCCCGCAGCAGCTTGAACACGTCGTGACGGACAAACTGGGTGTTGCTGGTATCCAGCCCGTTCAGCTCGGCATTCTGGCGGGCGATATCCAGCGCATTCTGGGAGAGATCGACGTTGACCACTTCCTTGGCGCCGCCCTTGAGGGCATAAACGCCAAAACCGCCGGTGTAGCAGAAGCAGTTTAGGACCCGCTTGCCTTCGGTGTACTTGGCGGCAGCCTGACGGTTATCCCGCTGATCCAGATAGAAACCGGTTTTGTGGCCGTTGCGAATATCCACCAGGATCTTGACGCCGCCATTCTCTTCGATGACCACCGGCTCGTTCGGGGTCTCGCCATAGATGACGCCGGTGCGCTCTTTCAGCCCTTCCTTCTTCCGCACTGCCACATCGGAGCGTTCATAGATGCTGCACTCTGGGTAGAGGGTACGCAGTGCTTGCGTTATCAGCTCACGCTGGAACTCGGCACCGGCAGAGAGGATCTGGCACACCAGAAAATCGGCATAACGGTCGATGGTCAGACCCGGCAGGCCGTCGGATTCGGCGGCGCACAGGCGATAACCAGTGAGGCCCTGACGCTTGATCAGCGGATCGCGAGACTCCTGCGCATATTTGAGACGACGGATAAAGAAGTCGAGATCGACGGTCTCATCCTTGTCGAAGGTCCAGACCCGGGCACGGATTTGGGAACTGCCTGACCAGGCGCCACGGGCGAGCCACTTGCCATCGTTGGCATAGATCTCGACGGTATCGCCGTCAATGGGGTTGCCCTGAACCCGCTCAATCCCCTTGGAGAAGATCCAGGGGTGGCGACGCAGCAGGGATTTTTCGCGGCCTTTGACGAGATAGATGGAAGCGCTCATGGATGTTTGCCGATGGTAGAAAGAAAAGGGGGCCACATTCTATGTGGCCCGCAGGTAAAACTCAAACAACCCTGTGTAATGGATGGGGTTGCCCTGATCTGACACCCCATACGGTCAGAGCTTAATCCCCTTGAGTGCCTGGGTAAGCTCGCTGGCGGTGGCTTTCAGCCCCTGCGTGCCAGCTACCGAGGCGCTGGCGGACTCTTCCACCTGCGCCGCTTCATGGCGCACCTGATCGAGATTGTGGGTGATCTCGGCGGCGACCGAGCTCTGCTCCTCGCTGGAGGTGGCGATCTGGGTGCTCATCTCCAGCACCGCATCGCTGTGGTTGCTCAGTTTTTCGATATCGAGCCCCACTTCGCTGATTAGCTGCTGGCTGCTGGCGGCGCGCCCTACAGTCTTTTCCATGATCTCGTTCAGCGCGCCGGTACCGGTCTGCAGCTCTTCGATCATCTGCTGGATCTCCACCGTAGCCTGCTGGGTACGGCTGGCGAGAGTACGCACTTCATCCGCCACCACTGCAAAGCCGCGACCCTGCTCACCGGCACGGGCCGCTTCGATGGCGGCGTTGAGGGCCAACAAGTTGGTCTGCTGGGAGATGGCGTTGATGACGTTGACCACTTCGTTGATCCGGTTGGCGTTGTGGGTGAGCCGCTCGACCGCGCCGGAGGCGTTGCCAATTTCGTCGGCCAGGGTGCGGATCGCTTCGATGGTGCGGGCTACCCGGTTGGCGCCATTGGCTGCCTCTTCGCTCGACTGGCGGGTCTGCTGCAGGGTGTCGTTGGCATTGCGCGCCACTTCGCGGATCGCCGCCGACATCTGCTCCATGGCGGTAGCCAGTGAATCCATGTGCTGGCGCTGGGAACGCGCCATGCTCTCGCCTTCGCGGGCATGGTCACGAAACTCGTCGGCGGCCATGGTCAGCGCTTCGGCAGACTCCTCCACCAGTTTGACGATCTGGTGCTGGCGGTCGGTAAAGCGGTCGATGCTGCCCGCCAGGGTGGAGAACTCGTCCCGAACCGGGAAGAAGTTGAGACGGAAAGTGAGATCCCCGTCCGCCACGGTTTGCAGCGCCTTGTTGGTGGAGTAGAGCGCACCGGAGACAAAGGTCATCATGTAGTGGATCACCAGCGCCATCAGGGCGGCCAGCGCGCCGATGAGGAGCAGGGTCGAGCCCTGACCCTCCCACATGGAGAGGTTGCCGGTATCGAGATCACCGGTGACGTAGCCCGCCTGACCCGCTGGCGCGGTAAAGAGGTAGTGATCTCCTTGCTGCTGCAACCCGCTGCTGCCTTGCCGGGTCAGACGCAGATCGGCAGGCAACACCAGAGTGGGCTGCTGGCTGACCAGCTGCGCCGTGGTCTCAACCCGTTGCTGCAACTGCGCTACCCGCAGGGAGACCTCCTGCTGATGGCTGGCCGCCAGCATATACCAGCTGAGAAAGGCGATGATGAAGAGAGGTAACCAGAACGCGATATGGAATTTTTCACTGATGGTGAGGTGAATGAGATAGCGGTCAACCCACCGGAATTTAACTTCTTTCATAATGGAGCTGCATCCTGCAGAGATAGAGTGTCGGGCACATTATCGTCTCGGGAATTTTTTTCTTAAGCGGAAGGTGTGAGAAATGGGAGAGCAATCGTTTGTCATTCGGGTGTGGGGGCAGGTGCAGGGGGTGGGATTTCGCTATTTCACCCGTGAGCGGGCGCTGCAACTGGGTTTGCGGGGCCATGCCTACAACCTGGAGGATGGATCGGTGGAGATCCTCATCAGTGGCCCTGCGCAGGGGGTGCAGATGATGCTGGGTTGGTTGGAGCATGGCCCGCGCACCGCCAGGGTGACCCGGATGGAGTATGAAGAGGCGCTGCCGCCCACCGGTCAGGGCTTTCACACCAACTGAAGGGGCGGAAACGAGATGGACGCTGACAAGGAAGGTCTGTTGCTGACTCAGGCAACAAGCTGGGTCACCCGTTATCAGGAGGCGGCGCGAGCGGTGCGCGAAGAGGCCAGTGAACCGGCCGTGCATGGCTACCGTATCGCGGCGCGCCGCTTGCTGGCGCTGCTCACCCTGTGGCGGCCACTCACCTATCATCCCGAGCTGGAGCAGCGTCTGCTGCGCTCGGTCGGGCGGCTCTCGGCGCTGCGGGATGCTCAGGTCTACGCCGAGCGTTTTGGCAAGCCGCCTGCCAGCACGGGCAATACCCACAAATCGGCCTGTCGCGTGCCCCTGTTGTCGAGGCGACTGGCCCGCTGGCTTGCAGCGGTGGCGCAGGTGCCGGATGCGCGGGCATTGGCGTTCCTCTATCAGCAGCATCTTGCCCTGCGCCTTGATGAGGCACAGAGCGCTCTCGATGAACCTATTCCCTGCGTTGGGAAATCGGTCAGCTCCCGTCAGCAACAGTTGCGCCGCTGGCATCGGCTGCGCCTCGAGATCAAGCAGGCCCGTTATGGCGTGGAACTCTTGCTGGATCTGGGGTGTGGGGATCCCGGTTGGTTGAGCACCCTGACTCACTGGCAGGAGCGACTCGGCCAGTTGCAGGATTGGCGTCAATGGCGGCGGAGGTTGCGAGCAGTGCAGGGGCACACCCGCAAGCAGACGAAACTGCGGCAGCAGTTGAAGGGGAAGATCACCACCCGTTTGCGTCAACTGGAGTGTCAGCAGGCGGAGCTGGTGGCGCTCAAACTGGCGATGCTGGCAGGCCACAACATGAATGACATGCCAAGTCGGCTGGTCAGGTATTCAGAACAAAATGTATCGCCCGCCAAGTCAAGCGGTGGATAGCCCCAAGGCCGCAATCTGCGAAAGTCATCCGCGACCAGCATCTACAAAAACTATCCAGGCCAAACAGGTGAGACAAAAAAGAGAGGCCGTTTGGCCTCTCTTCTCTATCTGGCTGTGGTCGCAGTCAGCGATACGCTTACTTGACGCGCATACCCGGCTGGGCGCCTTCCTGCGGCTCCAGGATCCAGAGATCCTTGCCGCCCGGGCCTGCGGCCAGCACCAT
This sequence comes from Aeromonas sp. ANP5, assembly GCF_963870295.1. Taxonomy (NCBI): domain Bacteria; kingdom Pseudomonadati; phylum Pseudomonadota; class Gammaproteobacteria; order Aeromonadales; family Aeromonadaceae; genus Aeromonas; species Aeromonas sp. ANP5. The sequence goes on from NZ_CAWMRY010000014.1 coordinate 51,723, forward strand.
GCCTTCGGACATGCCGAAACGCATCTTGCGCGGCGCCAGGTTGGCCACCATCACGGTCAGCTTGCCTTCCAGATCTTCCGGGTTGTAGGCGGACTTGATACCGGCAAACACCTGACGGGTCTCGCCGCCGATATCCAGTTGCAGCTTGAGCAGCTTCTCGGCTTCCGGTACCGCTTCGGCCTTCTTGATCAGCGCGACGCGCAGGTCAATCTTGGCAAAATCGTCATAGGTGATGGTTTCGCTGATGGGGTCATCAGCCAGCGGGCCGGTCACTTTCGGTGCCTGCTCCTTGGCCAAGTCTTCCTTGGATGCCTCGATCATGGCTTCAATCTTCGCCGGCTCGATGCGGGAGAAGAGGGCCTTGAACGGGGCAACGGTGTGATCGACCAGCGGCATCTCGATGCCATCCCAGCTGAGGGTTTCGGCCAGGAAGGCTTCGGCTCGTTCGGCCAGCAGCGGCATGACGGGCTTGAGGTAGGCCATCAGCACGCGGAACAGGTTGATGCCAACGGAGCAGACCGCCTGCAGCTCGGCGTCAGCCCCTTCCTGCTTGGCGATAACCCAGGGCGCCTTGTCGTCCACGTAGCGGTTGGCCTTGTCGGCCAGCGCCATGATTTCGCGGATGGCGCGGCTGAATTCGCGGCTCTCATAAGCCTCGGCAATGGCGGTACGAGCATTGGCGAATTCGGCGTAGAGCTCGGGCTCGGCGCAGGTTGCTGCCAGCTTGCCGCCAAAGCGCTTGGCAATAAAGCCGGCGTTGCGGGAGGCAAGGTTGACCAGCTTGTTGACCACGTCAGCGTTGACGCGCTGCACGAAATCTTCGAGGTTCAAGTCCAGATCGTCGATGCGGCTGTTGAGCTTGGCGGCGTAGTAGTAACGCAGGCACTCCGGATCAAGGTGGTTCAGGTAGGTGGATGCCTTGATAAAGGTGCCCTTGGACTTGGACATCTTGGCGCCGTTGACGGTCACATAACCGTGCACATTGACCTTGGTCGGCTTGCGGAAGTTGGCACCTTCCAGCATGGACGGCCAGAACAGGCAGTGGAAGTAGGCAATATCTTTACCGATGAAGTGGTAGAGCTCGGCGTCGGAGTCCGCTTTCCAGTAGCTGTCAAAGTCGATATCGCCACGCTTGTTGCACAGGTTCTTGAAGGAAGCCATGTAGCCGATGGGGGCATCGAGCCAGACGTAGAAGTACTTGCCCGGGGCGCCGGGAATTTCGAAACCGAAGTAGGGGGCGTCACGGGTGATGTCCCACTGCTGCAAGCCGCTTTCGAACCACTCCTGCATCTTGTTGGCCATCTCTTCCTGAATGGCGCCGGAGCCGCGCACCCACTCAGAGAGCCATTTTTCAAACTGCGGCAGGTCAAAGAAGAAGTGCTCGGAGTCCTTCATTACCGGAGTCGCGCCGGAGACGGCAGATTTCGGATCGATCAGCTCAGTCGGGCTGTAGGTGGCGCCGCAGCTGTCACAGTTGTCGCCATACTGCTCCGGAGACTTGCACTTGGGGCAGGTACCCTTGACGAAACGGTCCGGCAGGAACATGGATTTTTCCGGATCGAACAGCTGGGAGATGGTGCGGTTCTTGATAAAACCACCATTTTTCAGGCGGCCATAGATCAGCTCCGCCAGCTCGCGGTTTTCATCGCTGTGGGTGGAGTGATAGTTGTCAAAGCTGATGTTGAACCCGGCGAAATCGGCCTGGTGCTCCTTGGAGACAGCGGCAATCATCTCTTCCGGGGTGATCCCCATTTGCTGAGCCTTGAGCATGATCGGGGTGCCGTGGGCATCATCGGCACAGATGAAGTGCACCTGATGACCGCGCATTCGCTGATAACGAACCCAGATATCGGCCTGGATATGTTCCAGCATGTGGCCAAGATGGATGGAGCCATTGGCATAGGGGAGAGCGCAGGTTACCAGCATTTTACGAGGATCAGTTGCCATATTACGTTCTTGATGTGCTTGTTGGGATGATAGAGTGCCGTGCATGTTACCCGAATTGGGGGTAGCCTGCCTAGGGTTGTGGCTGTGCCAACCTTGGCAGCACCTGCTGTTACGATGGCAGGCAAGCCACTGATTTGTGTGCGGTAACCGTTCACCTCAAGATAATGACAAGATAATGAGGAGTTAATGGTGATTGATTCAGTAAAACAGATCCTCGCCGAATTTAAGCCAGCAGGCTGGCACAAGGATCTGGTGGATGCCGGATTCGTTCGCGAGATCATCAATCAGGGTCAGGGGCTTACTATCCGGCTGGTACTGCCGTTTGCCGGTCTCTCGCTGCTCGATCAGCTCAAAGAGAACTACGATGCCAGGCTGCGCAGCGCCACCGGTGCCGCCCGTATCGACTGGGCACTGGAGATTGACGTCGCCAGCATGCCAAGGGCCCAGGGCCTCAATGCCGTGCAGGGCATTCGCAACATCATCGTGGTTGCTTCCGGCAAGGGGGGGGTGGGCAAATCCACCACCGCGGTCAATCTTGCGCTGGCCCTGCAAAAAGAGGGGGCGCGGGTCGCCATTCTCGATGCCGATATCTATGGCCCTTCCATTCCCACCATGATGGGCACCCTCAAGGAGCGCCCGGTCAGCCATGACGGCAAGCTGATGGAGCCGGTGATGGCCTGCGGCCTCAAGAGCAACAGTATCGGCTATCTGGTCTCCGAGCAGGATGCCACCATCTGGCGTGGCCCGATGGCGAGCAAGGCGCTGGCGCAGATCCTTCATGAGACCCGCTGGGGCGAGGTGGATTATCTGGTGGTAGACATGCCGCCGGGCACTGGCGATATCCAGCTCACCATGGCCCAGCAGGTGCCGACGTCGGCGGCGGTGATCGTCACAACCCCGCAAGATGTGGCGCTGGCCGATGCCCGCAAGGGGATCGCCATGTTCAACAAGGTCAATGTGCCGGTGCTCGGCATCATCGAGAACATGAGTTATCACGTCTGCAGCGCCTGCGGTCACCATGAGCCGCTGTTCGGTACCGGTGGCGGCCAGAAGATGGCTGAGCAGTATCAAGTGGCGCTGCTTGGCCAGTTGCCGCTACACATCGACATCCGCCAGCACATGGATGATGGCTGCCCGACGGTGTTCGGCGCACCGGAAGGGAGCCTGGCTCAGGCCTATTTGAAGCTGGCGCGCAGGGTAGGGGCTGAACTCTTTTTCAGCGCAAAACCGATTGCGACCCCCCTCTATGCCATGGCGCTGGATGAATAATCGGCGGTCGGTCACTTGAAAGGGAATTGAGGGTGGGCATGACCCACCCTTTTTTATATAATGGATCGGTTTAAACCATCCCCACTGCTCTTCTCTTTTAGGTATTTGTCATGTCTGATACTCAACATTCGTGTGTGATCATCGGTATTGCGGGCGCATCTGCGTCTGGCAAAAGTCTTATAGCCCAGACCATTTATGAAGAGCTGGTGGCCGAACTGGGCGCAGGTCAGATTGGTGTGATCACCGAAGATTGCTACTACCGTGATCAGACCCACCTGACCATGGAAGAGCGGGTCAAGACCAACTATGACCACCCCAACGCGCTGGATCACGACTTGCTGGTACAGCACCTGAGCCAGCTGGTCAAAGGTGACGCGGTTGCCATTCCCCAGTACTCCTACACCGAACACACCCGGATGAGCGAAGTGACCCCGTTTGCGCCGCGCCGGGTGATCATTCTGGAAGGGATCCTGCTGCTGACCGACAGCCGTCTGCGGGATCTGATGGATGCCTCCATCTTTATGGATACCCCGCTCGACATCTGCCTGCTGCGCCGTCTGGTGCGTGATGTGCAGGAGCGTGGCCGTACCATGGACTCCGTGCTCAAGCAGTACCAGAAGACAGTGCGTCCGATGTTCCTGCAGTTTATCGAGCCGTCCAAACAGTATGCCGATGTGATCGTGCCCCGTGGTGGCAAGAACCGCATCGCCATCGACATGCTCAAGGCGCGTATCCGCCACATGTTGATCGGTTAAGATGAAACAAGCCGGGTGATGCCCGGCTTTTTTAAAAGCACAATTTGTCAGGAGAGTCGCCCAATGCGTCTGTGTGATACCGATATTGAACGCCATCTGGATGAAGGCAAGATCGTCATTGAGCCACGGCCCGGGGTAGAGCGGATCAGTGGTGTCAGTGTCGATGTGCTGCTGGGTAACGAGTTTCGGGTGTTTCGCGATCATACCGCGCCCTATATCGACCTGAGCGGCCCGAGCAGCGAGATGGCCGATGCCATCGATCGGGTGATGAGTGACGAGATCCATATCCCCGATGGCGAAGCCTTCTACCTGCACCCGGGTCAGCTGGCGCTGGCGGTGACCTACGAATCCGTCACCCTGCCTGCCGATATCGTCGGCTGGCTGGATGGCCGTTCTTCATTGGCGCGCCTGGGTCTGATGGTGCACGTGACGGCGCACCGGATCGATCCGGGTTGGTCCGGTCGCATCGTGCTGGAGTTCTACAACGGCGGCAAACTGCCGCTGGCACTGCGCCCGAAGATGAAAATTGGCGCCTTGAACTTCGAGATGCTCTCCGGCGTCGCGGCCCGTCCCTACAACAAGCGGGAAAATGCCAAGTACAAGAGCCAGCAGGGCGCCGTTGCCAGTCGTATCAATCAGGACTGATAACTGGCAACACGGCAACGATGCAAGGGAGCACAAGGTGCTCCCTTTTTGCATCTGGAATCAAACGGATATGGGGTTGATGGTGCTGGTCGGATGAGATTGGTGAGGTCGGGACGTTTTATCACCACTTCTGCCCGTTTTTCTGTCATAAAAGCGTCATAAAAATGAAATTATTGGCTTAATTGTCAGCTATTTTTGCCCTTTCCCGCAATCATTGATGGCTTTAATTAATCGATGGCAAGCCGCATGAAGACTGGCTCTAGGATATTTTTTTCCAAAAAGCTCTTTTTTTTTATGGCTGAAATATTTCAATGGTGGCTATGGTGTTGGCCGCCATCTGGCATAATCCGCCGCAACTCATAAACAGGCTTTTTTTTATGTTTGAAATGTTTAGTGGTTTGGGTTTGTGGTGGTCAATCGGTTTGGTATTGGCCGTTTTTTTTGTGCTTGCCTATGAATTTATCAACGGCTTTCACGATACCGCCAACGCGGTAGCAACGGTTATCTATACCAAGGCGATGCCAGCTCACCTGGCGGTCGTTGCATCGGGGATCTTCAACTTTTTTGGCGTCATGTTCGGCGGTCTGGGTGTGGCCTATGCCATTGTCCATCTGCTGCCCATCGACCTGCTGCTTGGGATGGACTCCACCCAAGGGTTGATCATGGTCTTCTCCTTGCTGTTTTCCGCCATCGTGTGGAACCTGGGCACCTGGTTCTTCGGGATCCCGGCCTCCAGTTCACATACCTTGATCGGTTCCATTCTGGGGGTAGGCGGCGCCTATGCCTGGATCACCCATAAACCGGTGACAGAAGGGATTAACGTGGGCAAAGCGATCGACATCATGCTTTCCCTCATCATCTCTCCCACCATCGGCTTCATCATCGCGGCGCTGCTGCTGCTGGCGATGAAGCGCATCTGGACCAGCAACAAGATCCACAAAACGCCGGAAGAGCGCCAGCTGGTGGATGGCAAGAAACACCCACCGTTCTGGGCGCGTCTGACCCTGGTGGCCTCGGCCATGGGCGTCAGCTTCGTGCACGGCTCCAACGATGGCCAGAAGGGCATCGGTCTGGTGATGCTGGTGCTGATCTGTATGGCGCCTGCCTATTTCGCACTGGACATGAACAGCCGCGCCTATGATCTGGACCGGACCCAGGATGCCAACCAGCGCATCATGGAGATCTACCAGCGCAACCAGTCCGCCCTCTCTAGTGTCATCAACTTCTCTGCACCGGCAACGGCTCAGGAAGAGCTGATGACCCACTGCTCCGCAGATGGCGTGCTGCAGGCGATGGCCACCCTGGATGCCCGTCTGGGTGCCGTGCGTACTTATGATCAGATGAGCCTGACCGACCGCCGCGAAGTGCGTCGTCTGCTGCTCTGTATCGATGACACCGCCCGCAAGGCTGCCAAGCTGCCGCTGCCAGCCAAGGAGCTGACCGATCTGGCCAAATGGCGCAAGGATCTGACCGCGACCGCTGAATACGCACCGACCTGGGTGATCGTTTCCATCGCGCTGGCGCTCGGTTGCGGCACCATGGTGGGCTGGCGTCGTATCGTCCATACCGTGGGCGAGAAGATCGGCACCACCGGCATGACCTACAGCCAGGGCATTGCGGCCCAGATCACTGCTGCAACCTCCATCGGGGTCGCCAGTCTGACCGGTATGCCGGTGTCCACCACCCACATCCTCTCTTCTGCGGTGGCGGGTACCATGATTGCCAACAAATCCGGCCTGCAGAGCCAGACCATCAAGACCATCCTGATGGCCTGGGTGTTGACCCTGCCGCTGACCATGCTGCTCTCCGGTGGCCTGTTCATCGTCAGCCACCATCTGTTTGGTTGATCTGCCGCGCTCATAATGCGCATCACAATGACAATGCCGCCCGGTCGAATGATCGGGCGGCGTTTTTATATGCTGGATAGGTCGTGTTTCGTGAGCGCAGGAATATGGCTTGCAGGGATGTTAGGAGCGGGTCAGAAATCCCAGCCAGATTGCGGTATTGGTTCAGGTTGATCGCCTTCATGAGCCTTGCGGCGGGCAGCCTCGACCCGGCGTTTGCGATCCCGGCACAGGCGCATCACCTCTTGTTGCTGGGCAGGGGTCATGGTGAGCCAGTTGAAACGCTCTTCGCGATTGCGCAGGCACCCCTTGCAGTAGCCTTTGTTGTTCACTTCGCATACCCCGATGCAGGGGCTCTGCAGCGGGAATATTTCGAGCTGTTCCATCCATCACCTCGCACATCCTGTCACCTTGTTATAACCCAGCGGATCCCCTTTGGAGAAATCCTGCTTCAAGTGATTGATGTCGTTTGCTTTCCCCCTGCAAATTTGGCATCTTCCCCGCCGAGCATGGCTCTTGGCGTTATATGAGGACATATGAACAAACACGCGTACTGGCTGACCGCCGCAGTGCTGGGACTGGCCGGTTGTGCGGGCAACTCTGACAAAGCAGAAGTGCCCAAAAAACAGACCGACAACAGATGCTTTCTTAACTGCGAGGTGCCGGAAAATCTGGGCAAGCAGTATCTGGACGGAACCTTGCCAGAGGATCTGGTGAGGGTGGAGCGAGTCAATAGCCGTGCGCATGCCGACTACAGCAAGTTTGGCCCGCAAAGCAGACTTGTATTGGAGCGCTCCGGCAAGATGACCCGCCGTTATGGCGAGCTCTATCACCAGCTCTCCCGCTGGGTCGCGGGCGGTGGCAACCCTGCTGACATCACCCGTTACGGTATCAGCCTCGCTCAGCTGGGCGGCGCCGATCGCATGGGTAACGTGCTCTTTACCGGTTACTACTCGCCGGTGCTGGAAGTGCGCCACCGCCCGGATGCCAAGTACAAATATCCCATCTATGCCATGCCCAAATGTGGCGGTCGCTGTCCGACCCGGGCCGAGATCCATCAGGGGGCCCTGGCCAACCGCGGGCTGGAGCTGGGTTACAGCAAATCCCTTATCGACAACTTCCTGATGGATGTGCAGGGCTCGGGCTTTGTCCACTACGGGGATGACGATCGGCTGCAGTATCTGGGCTACAGCGGCAAGAACGGCCACGGTTACGTCAGTATCGGCCGGGTACTGATCGACCGCGGTGAAGTGCCCAAAGAGCAGATGTCGATGAAGGCCATCAAGGAATGGGCCAACCGTCAACCGGAGGAGACCGTCAAGGAGCTGGTGGAGCAGAACCCCTCCTATGTCTTCTTCGAGCGTCGCCCCACCAATGATGTGATCGGCGCTGCCGGTATCCCGCTGCTGCCGCTGGCTGCCGTTGCCGCCGACAAGACCCTGCTGCCGATGGGGACCCCGATCCTCGCTGAAGTCCCCTTGCTCGACAAAGAGGGCAACTGGACCGGCAAGCACCAGCTGCGGCTGTTGATTGCGCTGGATGTGGGCGGGGCGGTGAAGAAGGGGCACCTCGATCTCTACCACGGTATGGGTGAGAAGGCCGGTGTCGCGGCCGGTCACTACAAGCACTTCGGCCGAGTCTGGAAACTGGGCCTGCACCACGGGCCGACTGCCGCCCCCTGGTTGTAATCCTCTGAGGGTTCGCGCGTCTGTAATCGGGCGCCCGGGCAATGTGAAGAGACAAAAAAGCCGCCGGATTGCTCCGGCGGCTTTCTATTTTGCGCGAGTTGCCAGCCTGTGGCGGTGTCAGCTCTTCTGGATATCCAGCCGGATGGCGCCGACCGGTTTGCAGCAGCAGGGGAGACACTCCCCCTGGGCGACAAATGCCAGCGGCACATTGGGGTAGTGCACCTTGCCAGCCATCAGCGGAGTGCGGCAGGCGCCGCAATAGCCGCTGCGACACTGGAATTCCACATGATGACCGTGGCGCTCCAGGGTCTCCAACACGCTTTCGCCGGGATGGGCGTGCAGCACGGCACCATCCCGGGTATGTACCCGTGGTGCCACGACCGCATGCTGTTCGGCAGGTGCGTGCGGGGCCGGGGTCAGCGTGTTGGTGGCATCACTCACAGCTCGAAATCACCCAGGTCATCGGCATTGACTTCGCTGTCGATCTGACCAACCAGATAGGAGCTGACCTCTACCTCTTGCGGGGCGACCTGTACGTTGTCGGATGACAGCCAGGTGTTGATCCAGGGGATCGGGTTTTGCTTGGTGCCGGCAAAGGCTGGCTGCAAGCCGACTGCACTCATGCGCAGGTTGGTGATGTACTCCACGTACTGGCAGAGGATGTCCTTGTTCAAGCCGATCATGGAGCCGTCCTGGAACAGGTACTCGGCCCACTCTTTCTCCTGAATGGCCGCTTCCTTGAAGATCTCGAAGCAGGCCTGTTCGCACTCGGCGGCGATCTCGGCCATCTCCGGGTCATCCTGGCCGGTGCGCATCAGGTTCAGCATGTGCTGGGTGCCGGTGAGGTGCAGCGCTTCGTCGCGGGCGATCATCTTGATGATCTTGGCGTTGCCTTCCATCAGTTCACGCTCGGCGAAGGCAAAGGAGCAGGCGAAGCTGACGTAGAAGCGAATTGCTTCCAGCGCGTTGACGCTCATCAGGCACAGATAGAGCTTCTTTTTAAGCTCGCGCAAGGTGATGGTCACCTCGCGGCCCGCGACGGTGTGGGTCCCTTCACCATGCAGGTTGTAGAGGGCGGTCGCTTCGATCAGATCGTCGTAGAAGTGGCTGATGGAGCCAGCGCGCTTCAAGATCTGCTCGTTGGTCACGATGTCGTCAAACACCTGGGCGGGGGTGTTGACGATATTGCGGATGATATGGGTGTAGGAGCGAGAGTGGATGGTCTCGGAGAAGGCCCAGGTCTCAATCCAGGTTTCCAGCTCCGGAATGGAGACCAGCGGCAGCAGGGCCACGTTGGGGCTGCGGCCCTGAATGGAGTCCAGCAGGGTCTGGTACTTCAGGTTTGAGATGAAGATGTGCTGCTCGTGGGGCGGCAGGGCCTGATAGTCGATGCGATCACGGGAGACATCCACCTCTTCCGGGCGCCAGAAGAAGGAGAGCTGCTTCTCGATCAGCCGCTCGAACACTTCGTGCTTTTGTTGATCATAACGGGCTACGTTGACCGATTGGCCAAAAAACATCGGCTCTTTGAGCTGGTCGTTTTGGGTTTGGCAGAAAGTTGAATAGGCCATGGTTACCAGAATATGTGAATAGAGAAAACAGGAGAGCGGGAGCTTCATGCTCCCGCCCGGTTATCAGTTCTTGCCGTGACTTAGATTTTGCAAGCCCCGCCAGCGCAACCGTCATCTTGCAGATCGGTCTGGGCATCGTCTGCACCATCACGGGTGTTGTGATAGTACAGGGTCTTGAGGCCGTATTTGTAGGCGGTCAGCAAGTCCTTGAGCAGCTGTTTCATCGGGACCTTGTTGCCTTCGAAACGGGCAGGGTCGTAGTTGGTGTTGGCGGAGATCGCCTGATCCACAAACTTCTGCATGATACCGACCAGCTGCAGGTAGCCGTCAACGCTCGGTTGCTTCCAGAGCAATTCGTATTGATCTTTCAGGCGATCATACTCGGGCACCACCTGTTTGAGAATGCCATCTTTGGAGGCCTTGACCGAGACCAGGCCGCGCGGCGGCTCGATGCCGTTGGTGGCGTTGGAGATCTGGCTGGAGGTCTCGCTCGGCATCAGGGCGGTCAGGGTGGAGTTGCGCAGACCCACGGATTTGATCTCTTCACGCAGGCTTTCCCAATCCAGATGCAGCGGCTCGTTGCACAGCGCATCCAGATCCTTCTTGTAGGTGTCGATGGGCAGGATGCCCTGGGCATAGGTGGTCTCGCCAAACAGCGGGCAGGGGCCGAACTCGCGGGCCAGCTGCACGGAGGCTTTCAGCAGATAGTACTGGATGGCCTCGAAGGTACGGTGAGTCAGGGCCAGACCGGAACCGTCGGAGTAACGGGCACCGTTTTTGGCCAGGTAGTAGGCGTAGTTGATGACGCCGATCCCCAGGGTGCGACGACCCATGCTGCCCTTCTTGGCGGCGGCAATCGGGTAATCCTGATAGTCGAGCAGGGCATCGAGGGCACGCACGGCCAGATCGGCCATCTCTTCCAGGTCTTCCAGCTTCTCGATGGCACCGAGGTTGAAGGCGGAGAGGGTGCACAGGGCGATTTCGCCACTCTCGTCGTCGATGTTGTTGAGCGGCTTGGTCGGCAGCGCAATCTCGAGGCAGAGGTTGGACTGGCGTACCGGCGCCACGCTCGGGTCGAACGGGCTGTGGGTGTTGCAGTGATCGACGTTCTGGATGTAGATGCGACCGGTACCGGCACGCTCTTGCATCATCAGGGAGAAGAGATCGACAGCCTTGAGGGTCTTCTTGCGAATGGCCGGATCCTGCTCGTACTTGACGTAGAGCTCTTCGAACTTGTCCTGATCGGCAAAGAAAGCATCGTACAGACCCGGCGCATCGGACGGGGAGAACAGTGTGATGTCACCGCCCTTGATAAGGCGCTGGTACATCAGCTTGTTGATCTGCACGCCGTAGTCCATGTGACGAACACGGTTCTCTTCCACGCCGCGGTTGTTCTTCAGCACCAGCAGGCTTTCGACTTCGGTATGCCACAGCGGGTAGAACAGGGTGGCCGCACCGCCGCGCACGCCGCCCTGGGAGCAGCACTTCACGGCAGTCTGGAAGTATTTGTAGAAGGGGATGCAACCGGTGTGGAACGCTTCGCCGCCACGGATGGGGCTGCCCAGACCGCGGATGCGCCCCGCGTTGATGCCGATACCGGCGCGCTGGGAAACGTAACGCACGATGGAGCTGGCGGTGGCGTTGATGGAGTCCAGGCTGTCGTCGCATTCGATCAGTACGCAGGAGCTGAACTGACGGGTCGGGGTACGCACGCCGCTCATGATCGGGGTCGGCAGGGAGATCTTGAAGGTCGAGACCGCATGATAGAAGCGCTTGATGTAGTCCAGACGGGTATCTTTCGGATACTTGGAGAAGAGGCAGGCCGCTACCAAGATGTAGAGGAACTGCGGACTCTCGTAGATCTCACCGGTGACGCGGTTCTGGACCAGATATTTGCCTTCCAGCTGTTTGACTGCCGCGTAGGAGAAATCCATGTCGCGCCAGTGATCCAGATGGTTGTTCAGCTCTTCGAATTCGGCCTGGGTGTAGTCTTCCAGCAGGTGCTTGTCGTACTTGCCCATGTCCACCAGACGAGCCACGTGCTGGTAGAGGTGGGGCGGTTCGAACTGACCATAGGCCTTCTTGCGCAGGTGGAAGATGGCCAGACGGGCTGCCATGTACTGGTAGTCCGGGGTCTGCTCGGAGATGAGGTCAGCCGTTGCCTTGATGATGGTTTCGTGAATGTCGGCGGTACGGATACCGTCATAGAACTGGATGTGGGATTTGAGCTCTACCTGGGAGACCGACACGTTGTCGAGCCCTTCGGCGGCCCAGTCCAGCACGCGGTGAATTTTATCCAGATCGATGGGTTCTTTGTGTCCGTTACGCTTCGTCACAAACAAGTTCATTGGCTGATGACCTTCAGTTGATTCCCGAAAAACCATCGCACAATGGCGCTACCCTGGCCCCGGCAATATGCGGGAGGTGGGTAGAGATTGTGCGATGAATCACAAGATGTAGTGTTATTTTAAGTTCGAGCTACAAGATAGTGAGGTCAGCCCGCCATTGCAATGTGTGGATAAGTGACGAGCTGTGGATAAATTGTGAGTCTTGCCCCATCAGTTAGTGACTGCTCACAGTGAGCGGGTTTTCATTCGTCCGCTCCGCTAAATGCAAGTCTCCCGATCGAAGATGGAAAATTTAAATAACTTTTTTTGCTTGCGAAACAGGGGGCTTTTTACTAGCAAACGGCGGCTGATTATCCCTTATGCAACAAGGGTCAAAAGCTGTCCAGTTGTCGCAGCCGTGGGCTCAGCGTGGCAAGGGCTTTGCATTAGACGATGGTGGTTTGTGGCCGTTTTGTGACGGTTGCGAGCTTGTCAAATGGGTATCAATAGAGGCGTGATGGTGGCGCAGGACGCGGGAGCGTAAAGGAAGAGATGCAAGGGGCGGAGAGTCTCTTCGCCCCCGTTTTCGCATGTCAGCCGGTAAGGCTGCGCGTTACACCTTGGCCGTCAACTCGTAGCGCAGCCAGTGGTGCAGGGCCTGCACGGTATCAAAGTGCAGATCGGCGCCCCATTGTGCGGGATCTTCCTCATCATTGAGATAGCCCCAGCCAGCGACCGCGGTGCGCATGCCAGCATTGCGGCCCGCTTCGATGTCCCGCACATGATCCCCCACATAGAGGCAGTGAGCTGCCTCGACCCCCAGCTTCTCGCAGGCAAAGAACATGGGGGCGGGGTCGGGCTTGCGTACCGGCAGGGTATCGGCGCTGACAGTGACGCCGCAGCTGGCAAGCTGTGGCAGGGCTGCCAGCAGTGGCTCGGTGAGAAAGCCCGGCTTGTTGGTGACGATACCCCAGGGGAGCTGTTTTTCATCCAGCCACTCGATAAGATCCACCATTCCCTCATAGGGACGGGTACCGACGCAGAGATTGGCCGCGTAGTAGTCTAGTAGGGCATTGCGCAGGCGCGTGGCCCCCAGCTCCTCAAGCAGTTCGTCGCCGAGGCCCGCTTTCAGCAGCCCGAGCGCCCCGTGGGAGGTGGTCTGACGAATGATGTCGTCAGAGAGCGGCGCAAAGCCTTCGCTGATCAGTACATGGTTGACGGCGGCGCCAAGGTCTGGCGCGGTGTCGAGCAGGGTGCCATCCAGATCGAACAGCACGCAACGAAGAGGCTGCAGGTGAGAGGCGCTCATCAACCTTGCTCCGGGCGGACAAACTCCACCATATAGTTGACGTCGACATTCTTGCCGAGCTTGAAACTGTTGGAGAGCGGTGCATAGTGCACCCCGCTCATGTCCCGCACCAGCAGGCCAGCTGCTTCCCCCATGCGACACAGTTCGGCCGGGGTGATGAATTTTTTGTGATCGTGGGTACCCTTGGGCACCATCTTCATCAGGTATTCGGCCCCGATGATCATCATCAGATAGGATTTGGGGTTGCGGTTGATGGTGGAGACGAACACCCGGCCGCCCGGGCGCACCAGGGTAGCGATGGCGCGCAGCACGGAGGCGGGGTCCGGCACATGCTCCAGCATCTCCATGCAGGTGACCACATCATACTGGCCCGGTACTTCGGCGGCATGGGCTTCGGCGGTGATCTGGCGGTACTCGAGCTCGACACCCTGCTCCAGGGCGTGCAGGCGGGCGACGCCGAGGGGCTCCTTGCCCATATCGATGCCGGTGACCTTGGCACCACGGCGGGCCATGCTCTCGGAGAGGATGCCACCACCGCAGCCGATATCGAGAATGCGCTTGCCAAACAGACCGCCACTTTTGTCGGTGATCCAGTCAAGGCGTACCGGATTGATTTGATGCAGGGGTTTGAATTCACCTTCCATGTCCCACCAGCGGGAGGCGATGGCTTCAAACTTGGCGATTTCTGTCAGATCGACATTGGCATCACTGTTCATTTTTCGAAGATCCTGTGGCAGGGCGCCCGCTTCTGAGTCATGGGCGCAATCTATTGTCCTGGCGGGCATTATAACGGACGGACTTTGTCACACCAGCCCGATCTGATACCCGATTTGTGGCTTAAGGTATTTGGCTCAGTGTGTTACCATGTCGCGCTGTTTAAGCCAAAGAACAACTAATTAGGGATAAGGCTTTCTATGAGCGATCTGGCCAGAGAGATCACGCCGGTCAACATCGAAGAAGAGCTCAAGAGTTCCTATCTTGATTACGCCATGAGCGTGATCGTAGGACGAGCTCTGCCGGATGTGCGTGATGGCTTGAAACCGGTTCACCGCCGCGTTCTGTTTGCTATGAACGAGTTGGGGAACGACTGGAACAAGCCCTATAAAAAATCGGCCCGTGTGGTCGGTGACGTAATCGGTAAATATCACCCGCACGGCGATAGCGCTGTGTATGACACCATTGTCCGGATGGCGCAGGATTTCTCCATGCGTTACATGCTGGTCGATGGTCAGGGCAACTTCGGTTCAGTCGACGGCGACAGCGCCGCGGCGATGCGTTATACCGAAGTGCGGATGGCCCGCATCTCCCACGAGCTGCTGGCTGATCTGGACAAAGAGACAGTGGACTGGGTGCCGAACTATGACGGCACCGAGATGATCCCGGCTGTCATGCCTACCAAGGTTCCCAACCTGCTGGTCAACGGCTCCTCCGGTATCGCGGTGGGCATGGCGACCAACATTCCGCCTCACAACCTCACCGAGATTGTCAATGGCTGTCTGGCGCTGATCGAAAACGGCGACCTCACCATTGACGAGCTGATGACCTACATCACCGGCCCGGATTTCCCCACTGGCGGCATTATCAACGGTCGTTCCGGCATCGTGCAGGCGTACCGTACCGGTCGTGGCTCCATCTATGTGCGGGCCAAAGCTGAAGTGGAAGTGGACGAGAAGACCAGTCGCGAGACCATCATCGTTCACGAGATCCCCTATCAGGTGAACAAGGCTCGACTGATCGAGAAGATCGCCGAGCTGGTCAAAGAGAAGAAGATCGAGGGCATCAGTGCCCTGCGCGATGAGTCTGACAAAGACGGCATGCGCATCGTTATCGAGATCAAGCGCGGCGAGTCCGGCGAGATTGTGCTGAACAATCTCTACAAGCACACCCAGATGCAGACCACGTTCGGCATCAACATGGTGGCGCTCGATAACAACCAGCCCAAGGTGATGAACCTTAAAGAGATCCTGGATGCGTTCCTGCTGCACCGCCGTGAAGTGGTGACTCGCCGGACCGTGTTCGAACTGCGCAAGGCGCGGGATCGGGCACACATTTTGGAAGGTCTGGCGGTTGCGCTGGCCAACATTGATCCCATCATCGAGCTGATCCGCCACAGCGCGACCCCGGCCGATGCGAAAGCGGGCCTGGTTGCCAAGGGCTGGGAACTCGGCAACGTGGCCGCCATGCTGGAAAAAGCGGGCGACGACGCGGCACGGCCTGAGTGGCTGGAGCCCGAGTTCGGTATCCGTGAAGGCCAATACTTCCTGACCGAACAGCAAGCCCAGGCCATCCTTGACCTGCGTCTGCACAAGCTGACCGGCCTCGAGCACGAGAAGATCCTGGAAGAGTACCAATCTCTGCTGGATCTCATCGCCGAGTTGCTGCACATCCTGGCGAGCCCGGCTCGTCTGATGGAAGTGATCCGCGATGAACTGCTGGCTGTGCGTGAGCAGTATGGCGACGAGCGTCGCACCGAGATCAGCATGTCCAGTGCCGAGATCAACATCGAAGATCTGATCACCCCGGAAGATGTGGTTGTTACCCTGTCTCACCAGGGCTATGTGAAGTATCAGCCGCTCTCCGACTACGAGGCCCAGCGCCGTGGTGGTCGTGGCAAGTCGGCCACCCGGATCAAGGAAGAGGACTTTGTGGAGCGTCTGCTGGTGGCCAACACCCACGACACCATTCTGTGCTTCTCCACCCGTGGCAAGGTCTACTGGCTCAAGGTTTACCAGCTGCCGGAAGCGTCCCGTGGCGCCCGTGGTCGTCCGATCATCAACCTGCTGCCGCTGGAAGAGGGTGAGCGTATCACCGCTATCCTGCCGGTGAAGGAATATGACGCCGAGAAGTATGTGTTCTTTGCCACCGCCAACGGTACCGTGAAGAAGACCAGTCTCTCTGACTTCAGCCGTCCGCTCTCCTCCGGTATCCGCGCCATCAACCTCAAAGAGGGCGATGAGCTGATCGGGGTGGATATCACCGACGGCAGCAACGAGATCATGCTCTTCTCCGACGCGGGCAAAGTCGTTCGCTTCGCCGAAGGCAGCGGTCGCGCCGATGCGGATGTCAGCGATGACGTTGAAACCGACGACGATGCCGGCAACGACGATGATGGTAGCGACAACGGCGAAGGCACCGAAAGCAAGGGTACCTTCAAGGGTGTGCGTCCGATGGGTCGTACCGCAGCCGGTGTCCGTGGCATCAAGCTGGGCGCAGGTGACAAGGTGGTTTCCCTCATCGTTCCGCGCGGCGAAGGTGCCATCCTCACCGCCACCGAGAACGGTTACGGCAAGCGGACTGCGTTGGCCGAATACCCGACCAAGAGCCGTGGTACCCAGGGCGTTATCTCCATCAAGGTGGATGAGCGCAATGGCAAGGTGATCGATGCGATCCAGGTCGAAGATACCGACCAGATCATGCTGATCACCAACGGCGGCACCCTGGTGCGTACCCGTGTTGCCGAGGTGAGCGTCATTGGCCGTAACACCGGCGGTGTCCGTCTGATCCGTACCGGTGAAGACGAGACCGTGGTTGGCCTGCAGCGCATCGCCGAGAGCGACGAAGACGAGAACGACGCACTGGCCGTTGACGGTGAGGTATCTGAAGGTACCGATACCGCGACCGGTACTGATGCAGTCGATGCAGGGGAAGCGGGCGACGAGTAATCGTCACCTGTTACCCGAGCAACGTCTCTGAGCAAAAAGAGCGACCCTGGTGGTCGCTCTTTTTATTTGTCTGCTTTTTATGACAGGCAGATGAAAGTAGGGCCGGGTGCTGGCCTGATCACTCCTGCAGCCACATTCTGGCGCTGCGGGCGGGAATGGCGACCCGTACCCACTGGCTTTGCACGTTGACCACGGCACCTTGGTCGAGCACGTCACGATAGATGCGATACCAGTTCATCTCGAACCTGGCGGTATCGAGCCAATACTCCTGCTCGTAGTCGCACTTGTTGATACCGACCAGCCCCTGTTTGCCCCGTTTGAACAGCACGAAGCAGTCGCCACTGCCGACCTGTTGCATGGGTTGACCCTGCACCGCATTGTGGAAGCGGATCATCCCCTTGAGATCGGCGCGCTGGTAGTAATCCTGCCAGCGCAGTCCATCCTTGGCCTGGGTCTCGCCGTGATCCGAATAGACCAGCGGCGAGCCACCATCGCGGCCGAGCAGGTAGGCGTAGGCCAGCTTCTCGTCAGTCTGGCTTAAGATCTGATAGCGGAAGCCGTCGTTGGTGGGGATGTCGTGGGTCACGGCAAAGGTGACGGCGCGACTGCCCGGCAGCGCCTGACCATAGGCGCCCGGATCCGCCAGCAGGTTCATGCTGCCGCCATACCCCAGCGCGCCACGCAGGGAGGCAAACAGCGGAAAGTCATAGGCTCCCTGACCGCTGCTGTCGAGGTAGGGTTTGAGAAAGCGCTCGTAATCGGTGCTGCCTGCCCCCCCAGTGGTGATCACCTCGCCAAACACGTGCATCCCCTGTTTGATTTCGGGGGTGAACACGGCATTGATCTGGTAATCGCTCATGTGTTTGACCGCATCGACCCGAAAACCCTTGATCCCCATCCCCTTGAGTGCTTTGAGGTAGGCCTGTTGCTGACTCACTACCCAGTTGTTGGGATTCAGATCCGGCAGCCCCTTGTCACCGGCGCCACCACAGAGTCGCCAATACTGGACATGACCCGGATCGCTCCAGTCGCTGATGCACCCTTCGGGATGAAAATCCTGACCGGAGAGGAAGTTTTGCCCGAGATCGCCAAACAGTTTCTGGCGCTCGAAATAGGCCGGGTTGCTGGCGTAGCTTTGCAGCAGCTCGTTGCCGGGATAGTTGAGGTCCTGGCGTTTCCAGCTTTCGTTGGCCATGTGGTTGAGCACCACATCGGCATAGACGGCGATGCCCCGCGCCTTCATGGCGGCGATCAGTTGCTCGAGATCCTGTTTGTTGCCAAGAGGGGAGTCGACAAGACGCAGATCCTGCGGCTGGTAACGGGCCCACCATTCGTTGCCGGAGGACTTGAGAGGTGGCGAGATGAGTACCTGTTTGTAACCGGCTGACTTGATAAGGTCGGCTTTGGCGGTCACTTCACTGTACTTCCAGTTGAAGGCGTGCAATATGACGTCGGCGTGCGCCAAGGGGGCGATTAGCATGCCTGCGATCGCCCATATTCCCGCTGTGTGTTTCATTGTTATGTCCCTGTTTTTATAGATGCCTGAATGGGCAACCCAGCTTTGGCGGGAACAGGATGTGCTGCAATCCACAACCTGCAGATTTGTGACCGCTTTCAGGATGATTTCGCCGATTATGTGAGCTATTTCGGCTTTTCCTCGCCACCGCCAGTTGTCTTTTTACAAGTGATTTTTTTGTCATTTCCCTGTCATTCCCAGCCGTTATCCTGCCGGGCGAGTGGTGCGTTGTTGCCATCACCTTCACCGTCAGGAGCTGCATATGACCAGTTGGATCACGTGGGAAATTTGGTGGAGCCGGGTATGGGGCGAGTCAGAGGTGCCGCTGTATGAAGAGGATGAGCACGAAGTGGCTCATGAACCCTCGCGACTACCGGTTGAAATGGTGCAGCAGGGGCGGGATCAGCGCGCAGGCTAAGGCGTTAGCCCTCTCTTTACCGGGTAGCGCTTTCTTGTCGTGACATGGCTACTCCGTTGGAAAATTTTGAAAAGCGGGGTTTCCACAGGATGTGTTGCGGCAGGCCTTCCTCTCAACCTCTTGGCACACCTGATGTGTGAAGGGCGTGAGCAGGGGGATTAGAAGAGCGACAGCTGCTCCCCGGGGCGGATAAACCCATCCAGCCTGAGCTGAATATGGTGTTTGCCCAGATCGAGGCGCTTGCTGATAAGGCGAAAGCGCTGGGCCAGCAGATCGGCAAAGTGCCCCTCACCGCGCATGCGGGTGCCGAAGGCTGTACTGTTGAGCCCGCCACCGCGGCTGGCTCGCAACTGATTCAAAATAGCCTCCTTCTGGCCCGGATAGTGGGTATCGAGCCAGTCATCAAATAGCGGAGCCAGCTCGTGGGGCAGGCGCAGCAGGATGTAATCGGCGCAACTGGCGCCAGCCTCGGCGGCCGATTTGATGATCTGCTCCAGCTCCGGTTCATTGAGCCGCGGGATCATGGGGGCGGCCAGTACCCCCACCTGCACGCCAGCATTGGCCAGCTTCTCGATCACTTTCAAGCGGCCTACACCTGTGCTGGCGCGGGGCTCCAGCTGTCGGCGCAGGGTTTCGTTCAAGGTCGTCACCGACACCATCACCTGACACAGTCCCTCTCTGGCCAGCTCGGTCAACAGATCAAGGTCGCGCAAGATCATGGCGCTCTTGGTAATGAGCCCGACCGGATGGCGGTGGGCCAGCATCACTTCCAGCAACTGCCGGGTGAGGCGATAGCGCTGCTCGATGGGTTGATAGGGGTCGGTATTGGCGCCAATGAAGATGGTCTGTGGCTGATAGGCCGGTTTGGCAAACTCCCGACGCAGCAGATCGGCTGCATTGCGTTTGGCAAACAGCTTGCTCTCGAAATCGAGGCCGGGGGAGAGCTCCAGATAGGCATGGCTGGGTCTGGCATAGCAGTAGATGCAGCCGTGTTCGCACCCCTGATAGGGGTTGATGGAGCGACCAAAGGGGACATCCGGCGAGCTGTTGTAGCTGATGATGCTGCGTGCATCAATCTCCCGCACCTCGGTGCCAGGCACAGAAGGAGTGAAGATGGCATCCCAATCGGACGATTGCCAGCCGTCATCGACCGCTTCGACAAGGGGGCCGCTAAAACGGTGATCGATATTGTGGGGGCTGCCTCGTCCTGCCATGGTGTGCACCTATACTGTTTATACATACAGTTATTTTGCAGGTGCCCCGGATAAATGACAACAACTGCTGATCGAGCGGGTGCAAAAAGGGTTGTCGCAGGGATCTCTTGCTTGATCGCAACGCTACATTTCGTTTACATAGACGAAATGAGAACTGGATCACGGAAATCATCATGCGCCCCACCATTTCCCGTTGGCTATTTATCGGTCTGATTGCGCTGGTTATCTGGCGTCTGCTTCCGCTCTCCACCGAGCAGGAGATGGCTGCTGCCAACCGTGCCTGGCGTACCGGTCACTTTGATGAGGCGACCCGGATCTGGTCGCCACTGGCCGATCAAGGCCAACCTCGGGCACAGGCACTCATGGGCTGGAGCCATGAAGTGGGGCAGGGGAGCGAGCAGGATATCCATCAGGCCATCAGCCTCTATCGCCAGTCGGCGCAGGCAGGGGATCCCTTCGGCCAATATCGGCTGGCAGAGCTCTATCTGCGCGGTGTCGGGGTCAAGCGAGATCTGCGCCAAGCCTTTCACTGGATGGATCAGGCAGCCCGCAATGGTGACGTCCCGGCCATGCTGAAAGTCGGCGTCCTTCATCTGATGGGGGTCAGCGGCAGGGTCGATTTGCCTCAGGCGAAACAGTGGCTCTATCAGGCGGCACAAAAGGGCAACAAGCTGGCGCTTCAGGTGCTGCAAGAGCTGGCGCTGGCAGAGGAGGGGAGCAGTGACTTTGACTTCAACTGGCAATCCCTGCTTGGCGAATAGTCGGCAGGCGACTCATTTGACTGTAGAAAATATCTGCAAATCCGATACAGCACGCCCGACTTCTGGTAGCATGGGGCCGTTTTGGCTTGGTTTGTCACGTTAGACATGTGGTTTACGTGTCAGGCCGTCTTCGCAAAGTGCTGTGGAGAACCAAAACATCACCTTTTTGAATCTCTTTTCCATCCCGCATGTGACCTTTGGTAGGGGTCACCACTGTATAAGGAAACACATAATGCCAATCATTACTCTGCCTGACGGCAGCCAACGTCAATTTGCCCACTCTGTTTCCGTCATGGATGTGGCTGCGGACATCGGTCCCGGTCTCGCCAAGGCGTGCATTGCCGGTCGGGTAAACGGTGAACTGGTGGATGCTTGCGAGCTGATCGAAGCCGATACTGCGCTGGCCATCATCACCGCCAAAGACGAAGAAGGTCTGGACATCCTGCGCCACTCCTGCGCCCACTTGCTGGGTCATGCTATCAAGCAACTCTGGCCCCAGACCAAGATGGCCATCGGTCCTGTCATCGACAACGGCTTCTACTATGACGTTGATCTTGACCGTACCCTGACCGATGAAGATCTGGCTGCCCTGGAAGAGCGCATGCTGGCGCTGGTAGCCAAGGATTACGACGTCATCAAGAAGAAAGTCTCCTGGCAAGAAGCTCGCGATGTATTCGAGGCGCGCGGCGAGTCTTACAAAGTCGAAATCCTGGATCAGAACATTGCCCGTGATGACCAGCCAGGTCTCTATCATCACGAAGAGTACATCGACATGTGTCGCGGCCCGCATGTGCCCAACATGCGTCACTGCCACCACTTCAAGCTGCTGAAGATGTCCGGCGCCTACTGGCGCGGTGACTCCAACAACAAGATGCTGCAGCGTATTTACGGTACTGCCTGGGCTGACAAGAAGCAGCTCAAGGCCTATTTGCAGCGTCTGGAAGAGGCCGCCAAGCGCGACCATCGCAAGATCGGCAAGCAGCTCGACCTGTATCACATGCAGGAAGAAGCACCCGGTATGGTGTTCTGGCACAACGATGGCTGGACCATCTTCCGTGAGCTGGAAACCTTTATCCGCGGCAAGCTCAAAGAGTACGACTATCAGGAAGTGAAAGGTCCGTTCATGATGGACCGCGTTCTGTGGGAGCGTTCAGGTCACTGGGAGAAATACGCCCAGGCCATGTTCACTACCCAGTCCGAAAACCGCGAGTACGCCATCAAGCCGATGAACTGCCCGGGTCACGTCCAGATCTTCAACCAGGGTCTGAAGTCCTACCGTGATTTGCCGCTGCGTATGGCCGAGTTTGGCTCCTGCCACCGCAACGAGCCGTCCGGTTCCCTGCACGGTCTGATGCGGGTGCGCGGCTTCACTCAGGATGACGCGCACATCTTCTGTACCGAAGAGCAGATCATGGAAGAGGTCTCCGGCTGTATTCGTATGGTCTATGACGTCTACGGTACCTTTGGCTTCGAGAACATCGTGGTCAAGCTCTCCACTCGTCCCGAGCAGCGTATCGGCTCCGACGAGATGTGGGATCGCGCCGAGAAAGCGCTGGCCGAAGCGCTGGAGCTCAACGGTCTGAAGTACGATCTGCAGCCGGGTGAAGGGGCGTTCTACGGTCCCAAAATTGAATTTACCCTGCACGATTGCCTTGATCGTGCGTGGCAATGTGGTACCGTGCAGCTCGACTTTGCCCTGCCTGGTCGTCTGGGTGCCACTTATGTGGGCGAAAACAACGAGCGCCACGTACCTGTGATGATCCACCGGGCCATCCTGGGTTCTATCGAGCGCTTCATCGGTATTCTGACTGAAGAGTACGCCGGTCTGTTCCCGACCTGGTTGGCACCGACTCAGGCTGTGGTCATGAATATCACGGACAATCAGGCCGATTATGCGGTGAAAGTAGCCAAAGCATTGAATGATGCGGGCCTTCGCGCAAAAGCGGACTTGAGAAATGAGAAGATTGGCTTTAAAATCCGCGAGCATACTTTGAAGCGAGTACCTTTCATGCTGGTCTGCGGCGATAAAGAAGTTGAAGCCGGTAAGATTGCAGTACGGACTCGTAAAGGGGCTGACCTGGGCACTTATCCTGTTGAAGAGTTCATCGCTCTGTTGACCCAGGAAGTTCAGACCCGCGGACAAAAGAAAGTGGAGGAATAAGCTATAAAAGGCGGAAAAAAACTGGGCAAGCAACCGCAAGCCCGCGCTCACCGGATCAATGAAGAGATCCGTCTGAAAGAAGTTCGTCTGACTGGTCTGGATGGTGAAGCCATTGGCATCACATCCATTCAGGATGCTCTGAACTTGGCCGCAGAGGCCGGAGTTGATCTGGTAGAGATCAGTCCAAATGCTGAGCCGCCCGTTTGCCGGATCATGGATTACGGCAAATTCCTCTACGAAAAGAGCAAAACAACCAAAGAACAGAAGAAAAAGCAGAAAGTCGTCCAGGTTAAGGAAATCAAATTCCGTCCTGGCACTGACGAAGGCGACTATCAGGTAAAACTACGCAACCTGGTTCGCTTTCTGGAAGACGGGGACAAGGCTAAGGTCACCCTGCGCTTCCGTGGTCGTGAAATGGCCCACCAGGATCTTGGTATCAAGGTTCTGGAGCGCGTCAAGAACGATCTGGAAGAGTTGGCCGTAGTCGAGTCGTTCCCGAAAGTCGAAGGCCGTCAAGCTGTGATGGTCCTCGCACCTAAGAAGAAATCTTAAGGCCCACAAGAAATTAACTCATGGGGCCTGCCCCATGAGTTAGTTCGCCTTGCGATTTTGTTGTCACTCACAATGCGGAGTATGAAATGCCGAAGATGAAAACCAACCGGGGTGCTGCAAAGCGCTTCAAAAAAACTGGCTCGGGTCGCTTCAAGTGCAAGCACAACCACCTGCGTCACATCCTGACCAAGAAGAGCAGCAAGCGTAAGCGTCAGTTGGGACCGAAATTCATGGTTTCTGCTGCCGACCACAAACGTGTTGTCGCTTGTCTGCCGTACGCATAAGGGGGGATGTGAAAAATGCCAAGAGTTAAACGTGGTGTGACTGCTCGAGCTCGTCACAAGAAAGTAATGAAAGCCGCCAAAGGTTACTACGGCGCCCGTTCCCGTGTTTACCGCGTAGCGGTACAAGCGGTAACCAAAGCTGGTCAGTATGCCTACCGTGACCGTCGCCAGAAAAAGCGTCAGTTCCGTCAGCTGTGGATTGCGCGTATCAACGCTGCAGCCCGTCAGAACGGTCTGTCCTACAGCCGTCTGATCAACGGTCTGAAGAAGGCTTCTATCGAGATCGATCGCAAGATCCTGTCCGATATCGCCGTTCACGACAAAATGGCCTTCACCGCCCTGGTTGAAAAAGCTAAAGCAGCTCTGGTTTAATCCAGTTCTGTTATAAACACTAAAAGGAGGCTCAGGCCTCCTTTTTTGTATCTATAACTCTCTGTTTTACATTACTTTTTCCTTTCTCCCGCCCATATTCTGTCCACTGTTTTACACGAGCTGCATATTTCTCCACACAAGATGATATGTGCGAGATGACCTGTTCTACAAATAGTTTATATGCCAACAAACTAGATGTTTGTTCCATTATTTCAGGAGTGACGGTGAGACGATAAGACTCGCTTGATATAACAAAATGATTTGTAGGGAGAAAAGCCAACCTTAGCTATGGTCAGCGAAGGGGCTTTTTTTGTATTATTCCCCTCTTGACCTTATTTAGCCTAAAGGCTCCTGTACCGGGAGTGGTGACGAGGAAGACATGCAACAGCTTGAAGAAGTAGTCGGCCAAGCCAGAGCCGAAATTGAGGGCGTGAGCGATATCGCTACCCTCGACGAAATCCGGGTCAAATATCTGGGTAAAAAGGGCTTTTTTACCGAGCAGATGAAGGGCCTGGGTGCCTTGTCTGCCGAAGAGCGTCCCGCCGCGGGCGCCGTGATCAACCAGGCAAAACAGCAGGTTCAGGATGCGCTGAATGAGCGTCGTGAAGCGCTCGAAGTCGCCGTGCTGAACCAGAAGCTGGCTGCCGAGACCATCGACGTCAGCCTGCCGGGTCGCCGCATCGAGAATGGCGGTCTGCATCCTGTAACCCGCACCATAGAGCGCATCGAGCGCCTGTTTGGCGAGATGGGCTTCAAGGTTGCCCGTGGTCCCGAGATTGAAGATGGCTTCCACAACTTCGATGCGCTGAACATTCCGGCTCATCACCCGGCGCGTACCGATCACGATACCTTCTACTTCAATCCTGATCTGATGCTGCGTACCCACACCTCGGGCGTGCAGATCCGCACCATGGAACATCAGCAGCCGCCGATCCGCATCATTGCACCGGGTCGCGTTTATCGTAACGACTACGACATGACCCACACCCCGATGTTCCATCAGGTTGAAGGTCTGCTGGTTGACGAGCATGCCAGCTTTACCGAGTTGAAGGGCATTCTGCACGACTTTCTGCGCAACTACTTCGAGGAAGACCTGACCATTCGCTTCCGTCCTTCCTATTTCCCGTTCACCGAGCCGAGCGCCGAAGTAGATGTGATGGGCAAGAATGGCAAGTGGCTGGAAGTGCTGGGCTGCGGCATGGTGCACCCGAACGTACTGCGTTCGGTCGGCATCGATCCGGAAAAATACTCCGGCTTTGCCTTCGGCATGGGCGTTGAGCGCCTGACCATGCTGCGTTACGGGGTCAATGACCTGCGTGCCTTCTTCGAAAACGACCTGCGCTTCCTCAAGCAGTTCAAGTAAGGGCGAGAGAACATGAAATTCAGTAAATCCTGGGTGATGGAGTGGGTCCGCACCGAGTTGAGTGACAACGCGCTGGCCGAGCAGATCACCATGGCCGGTCTGGAAGTGGACGCCGTGGAAGCGGTGGCTGGCCAGTTCAATAATGTGGTTGTGGGTGAAGTGGTCGAGTGCGCCCAGCATCCTGACGCCGACAAGCTGCGGGTGACCAAGGTCAACGTGGGTGAAGCCGAGCTGCTGGACATCGTCTGCGGCGCGCCGAACTGCCGTCAGGGCTTGAAAGTGTGCGTGGCCAAAGTAGGGGCGACTCTGCCTGGTGATTTCACTATCAAAAAAGCCAAACTGCGTGGCCAACCGTCCCACGGCATGCTCTGCTCTTTCAGCGAGCTGGGTATCGACGTTGAAGCCGATGGCATCATCGAGCTGCCGGCCGATGCCCCCATCGGTACCGATATTCGTGACTACCTCAATCTGAATGACGTCTCCATCGACGTGGATCTGACTCCGAACCGTGCCGATTGCCTCGGTATCGCGGGTCTGGCCCGTGAAATCGGCGTGCTCAACAGCGTCGACGTGGTCGAGCCGACCTGGGTACCAGCTGTTGCCACCATTGATGCAACCTTCCCGATCCGGGTTGAAGCAACCGCCGATTGCCCCCGTTATCTGGGGCGCGTCATCAAGGGGCTGAACCTGCAGGCCCAGAGCCCGCTCTGGATGCAAGAGAAGCTGCGCCGTGGTGGCATCCGCTCCATCGACGCTATTGTCGACATTACCAACTACCTGCTGCTGGAATACGGTCAGCCGATGCACGCCTTCGATCTGGCTACCCTGGAAGGGGAACTGGTGGTACGTCGCGCCCACGCTGATGAGCCGATGACCCTGCTCGACGGCAACGAAGTGAAGCTCAAAGAGACCACCCTGGTGATTGCCGATGCCAAAGGTCCTGCCTGCATGGCCGGTATCTTCGGCGGCAACCGCACCGGTGTATCTGAGACCACTACCGACATTTTGCTGGAGTGTGCCTTCTTCGCGCCGCTCTCCATCACCGGCCGTGCCCGTGCCTACGGTCTGCACACCGACTCTTCCCATCGCTTCGAGCGCGGGGTTGATCCGGAGCTGCAAGCCAAGGTGATGGACAGAGCCACCCGTCTGCTGCTGGATATCTGCGGCGGCGAAGCGGGTCCGGTCATCGAGGTCAAATCCGATGCCCATCTGCCGAAAGCGGCACCCATCAAGCTGCGTCGGACCAAGCTCGACAAGGTGATCGGTATCTGCGTGGCTGATGCTCAGGTGGTCGAAATCCTGACCCGCCTCGGCATGCAAGTCACTGTCGATGCTGACGGTTGGACTGCGCTGGCACCCTCCTGGCGTTTCGATATCGCCATCGAGGAAGATCTCATCGAGGAAGTGGCCCGCATCTACGGCTACAACAATATCCCGAACCTCAAACCCGCCGCCTCTCTGGCGATGGTGGAGCAGGCAGAAGGGCAGGTGACCCTGAAGCGCGTGCGCGACCTGCTGGTTGACCGCGGCTTCCAGGAAGCGATCACCTACAGCTTCGTCGATCCCAAAACCCAGCAAACCCTGATCCCGCAGAGCGATGCCATCGTACTGCCGAACCCGATCTCGGTCGAGATGTCCGCCATGCGTGTCTCTCTGTTCCCGGGTCTGGTGCAGGCCGTCGTTTACAACCAGAACCGTCAGCAGCCGCGGGTGCGTCTGTTTGAACAGGGTCTGCGTTTCATCAAGGATGAAAGCGCCGAGAACGGCATCCGTCAGGAGCCGAT
Organism: Aeromonas sp. ANP5; assembly: GCF_963870295.1. Lineage (NCBI taxonomy): Bacteria > Pseudomonadati > Pseudomonadota > Gammaproteobacteria > Aeromonadales > Aeromonadaceae > Aeromonas > Aeromonas sp. ANP5. The sequence goes on from NZ_CAWMRY010000014.1 coordinate 79,165, forward strand.
GTTGGCCGGTATCATCACTGGCAACCAGAGCGACGAGCACTGGGATATCAAAACCCGTGCAGCCGACTTCTTTGATTTGAAAGGAGATCTGGAAGCGGTGCTGGACTTGACCGCCGAAGGGGCCACCTTTACCTTCGAGCGCACCGAGCACAGCGCCCTGCACCCGGGCCAGAGCGCAGCCATCCTGCGTAATGGCGAGGTCATCGGCCACATCGGCGTGATCCACCCGAGCCTCGAGAAGAAGCTGGGCCTCAAGAGCCGCGCGGTGATGTTTGAGCTGGAGCTGGACAAGCTGACCCCGGCCAAGGTGCCTGTGGCAGCCGAAGTTTCCAAGTTCCCGGCGAACCGTCGCGACATCGCCGTGGTGGTCGATCGTCAGGTTCTGGCAGGTGATGTGCTTGCGGTAATTAAAAAAGTTGGCGGAAATCAGGTAGTTGGAATAAACTTGTTTGACGTATACCAGGGTGCTGGTATGGCAGAGGACAAGAAGAGCCTGGCCATCAGTCTTGTATTGCAAGATACCCAGCGCACCCTGGAGGAGAAAGAGATTGCCGAGACCGTAGACAATGTCGTGCGGGCCCTTGGTGAAGAGTTGAATGCATCCTTGAGGGATTGATCTATGGCGCTTACCAAAGCCGACATTGCAGAGCACCTGTTCACCCAGCTCGGGATGAGCAAGCGTGAAGCCAAAGATATGGTGGAAGCCTTCTTTGAGGAAATCCGACAGGCGCTTGAGCGTGGTGAACAAGTCAAGATTTCAGGCTTCGGTAACTTTGACCTTCGTGAGAAGAATCAGCGTCCCGGACGTAACCCCAAGACGGGCGAGGATATTCCTATCAGCGCCCGCCGCGTGGTGACCTTCCGGCCTGGCCAGAAGCTCAAGGCCAGGGTAGAAAATGTTGAACCCAACGAGTGATAAAAAGCCAGGCAGATGCCTGGCTTTTGTTTTCAGATGACCAAATTCCCCGTTTTTCTTCTGGGTGCCGTACTGGCACTGCCATTGCACGCCAAGCCTTTGCAGACCACAGTGCTGCCGTTGGCGCCGGCGACCCAGGCTTATGTAAATTCACTGAGTCAGCTTTCGCTCTGCTATCCTGCGACGCTTCCTCCACCATACCTGATGGCCGAGGGGGGACTGCTCAAGGATCGTCTCGCCCGGTTGCAGGAGCTGTTCCCGATTCCGCTGGTGCTCAAAGAGTTGCCCGATTGGCAGACATTGCGCAACGGGCTCGCAGAGGGTGACTGCGACATCATTCCCTATGTCGGAACCCGCAAGAAGGCCGTGGAGGGCATGCGGTTAAGTCGTCCGATGATGGAGACCGATGCAGCCATCCTCTACAAGGGAGAAAATCTCAAACAGGCCCGCTTTCTGGTCTACTCGGTGGCAGACTCTGCCCGCCTGCTGCACGAGCTCTATCCCCAGGCACGCATTATTTCCCTAAAAAGCGGAGAGAAGGTCTACGACGCGCTGCAGAGTGGCAAGGGTGATGCCTATCTGGGGGACTATCTGCAACTGCGCTATCTGATGCGCGAGTTTCCTGCCGATGGTTTGCGCCTGCGCCGCCTGTTTGGTGAGGATCGGATCATCAGCTATCGCCTGATGATGCGTGATCAGCCTGAGTTGGCCAATCTGGTGGACACCCTGATCCGTCATATGCCCGCCGGTACTATCTATACCGATCTGGCCCGTTATCTCGATCAGGGGTCGCTCTACGTCAACCAGCCCCACTTCAGCGATACCGAGCAGGCCTGGTTATCCGGCCGCGGTCGCACCATTCGCCTGGTGGTCAATCCCGAGTTGATGCCCTATAGCGGCGTCAATGATCTGGGGGAGGCGAAAGGGTGGAGCGCGGATGTGCTGGGCTGGGTCACCCAGGAGACCGGCCTGAAATACAAGCTGGTGCCTGCCGCCAGTAAGGCGGAGGCCGTAGAAAAGCTGCGCCGTGGTGAGGCGGATATGATGGCCGGCTTGCCGGAATCCCCGGCATTGACGGATCAGTTCATTTTCAGCCGGACGATCTCCACCAACCGGTTTGCCTTGATCAGCAAGCGCAAGCTGGCTGCCGATCGCATTACCCAACTCAAGCGGCAGCGTATTCTGGTGCCGGAATCCCTCTACGATCCCTCCTTGCTCGCCCTGCTCGGTGATCAGGAGTGGGTTCGTACCGACGGCATCGAACAGGGGCTTGCCGCGATCAAACAGGGCAAGGCTGACGCCATGCTGAGCGAGCTATATCAGCTGCAATATCCCCAGCGTACCAACTTGCTGGAAGGGCTCGATATCGAGGAGCTGGAAGATCGCTTCAGTCTTGGCTTTGCCATCAACAAGAGTCAGACCGAGCTGGTCGGGGTGATGGATCGCAACCTGATGGCCCTGACCAGCACCCAGATTGACGAACTTAACCAGCGCTGGCGCCGCTTGCTCGTCGTGCAGCAGCCCGGCGTGAGCTACGCCGCCTGGTTTGGCTCCATTGCCATGGCACTGTTGATCAGCGGTATCGTCATCGGCGGGATCTGGCGGTCTCGTCAGCAACTGGCACGGGAGGTGGCCCAGCGTCACGCCGCCGAGAAGGCGTTGGCCATCGAGAGCGAGCTGCGGGAAACCATGTTTCAGGCGTTGCCGGTGCCCGTCTATCTGCGCAACAGCCAGGGGAAGGTGATCAAATCCAACAAACAGGGACGACGTCTGGCCCTGCGCTATTCGCAGCAGTTGATGCTGCCGCCGGTACAGCCGCAAAAGAGCGAAGGGGAGCTGGTGCTGGGGGATCAGGTGTTCGCCTATGCCCAGCATCCGCTGCGACTGGACAAGCAAGCACCCGCCACCGATCTCATCGCCCTGTCGGATATCAGTGTGCTGCGTGAGCAGGCTCGTTTTTTGCGTCAGGCAGAGCGCCGCCTGCGCGCCCTGACCAATACCGTGCCCGGCGTGGTGCTGCAGTTTATGTTCGAGCGGGGACGGGTAGGGGGGATCGAGTTTATCAGCCGGGGCTGTTACGAGCTGCTGGGGCTGGCGAGTCAGCAGATCCGTCGTGAGCCCAAACGGGTGCTCATTATGCTGGAGCGCGAGGATCGCCGTCGGGTAAGCCGTGAGATGTTCGCCATGTTGCAGGCTGGCAAACCCTTCGCGTTCAGCATGCGCTATCACCATCCGACCAAGGGTCTGCGCTGGTTGCAGCTCTATGGCCGTGGCCGCAGTCAACCGCAGGGTTGGCGAATTTATGCGGTGATGCAGGATGCCACTGCCCGGGTCGAGCAGGATCAAGCATTGCAGCACTCCCATGAGCAGGCGCAACAGGCAGTGCTGGCCAAGGGGCGCTTTTTGGCCGCCATCAGCCACGAGATCCGCACGCCGATGAACGCCATGCTCGGCTTGCTGGAGTGGCTGGCCAGTACTCCTTTGTCGAGAGAGCAAGACTCTGCGCTGGCGCGGGTGCGTCAGGCGGGGGATGAGCTGCTCGGCCTGCTCAACGATGTGCTCGACTTTAGCCGCAACGAAAACAGCAAACTCTCCCTCTCGCCCCAGCCCACCGATTTTGCCGAGCTGTGCGAGCACGTGGCGGCGGTGCACTGGACCAAGGCGCGGGCCAAGGGATTGCAACTGCGCCTTAAGTTGGATCCGGCTCTGCCAGCCCTGCAGACCCTCGACCCTCACCGGGTTCGGCAAGTGCTCCACAACCTGCTCTCCAATGCCATCAAGTTCAGCCTGCGTGGGGAAGTGGTGCTGTGGGCCGAGGTGGTCGCATCGACCTTGCGCTTTGGTGTGGATGATCAGGGACCGGGGATCACCGCCAAGATGCGCACCACGCTCTTTATGCCGTTCGAGCAGTTTGCCGTTGAAGGCCAGCTGCGGGCGCCGGGCACCGGTCTTGGTCTGGCGATATGCAAGCAGCTGATCGAGCAGATGGGGGGTCTTATCGATGTCGAGGGGCGTGCCGGTGGTGGTAGCCGCTTCTATTGCGAGTTGCCCCTGAAGCGGGTGCAGCAGGAGCCGGACTGGCTGCCCAATGTGCGGCAGCTGGCACTCTCTTTACCCCACGATGAGGCGCAAGCGCTGTCGCCCTGGCTCAGTCGCTTGGGGATCGCCACCGTCAGCAACGCCGTTGATACGCTGCAAGCGGAGGTGGACGAGAAGGGGCTCTACTATTGGGCCTGGCAAGGGGAGTCCTGGGTGCCCGGGACCATCATCACCCTGCTGCAACCACGGTTGACCCCTGATCAACCGGTGGCCGGCACCCAGCCAGGGCTTGGCATGCGGGTACTGCTGGTTGAAGATCACGATGTCAATCGCGAGCTGATCAGCCTGCAACTAGGCCAACTTGGTGCCAGCGTTATCACTGCCGCCAACGGGCAGCTGGCGCTGGAGATGCTGGCGCAGCAGGAGGTGGATTTTGTGCTGACCGATCTGCAGATGCCGGTGATGAACGGGGCCGAGCTGTGCAGGCAATTGCGCCAATCCGCCCGTTGGGCCCGTCTGCCGGTCTATGTGATCACCGCAGATCTCAGTGATCAGGCGGCAAGGGAGCTGCAATCCTGCGGTTGCGATGGCCATCTGGACAAGCCGGTCGCCCTCAAGGAGCTTGCGACCTTGCTGCGCCATATTGCCAAAGAGGGGAGCAATGTTGTCGCCCCGACACCGGTTGCCTCGCTGCTGACCGATGAACTGGCCGCCCTTTATCTCAAGGCTACCCGTGATGATTTGGCCGAACTTGAGCGCTGCAGCACAGAAGAAGATGAAGTTGGCGTGAATGCTGCTTTACACAAGTTGAAGGGGGCCGCCAGAATGGTAGGGGCGACTGCGTTGGTGGCAGTCATTGAAGAGTGGCAACAGGCGCCCCATCCGATGCTGCAAGCCAGATTGAACCGGGCACTGGATGAGTTCAGCCAGCAGTTTTCAAAGAGGGCTCAAGATGATCATCACTGATGAAGAATTACTGGCGTTGCTCGATTCGGAAGAGCATGAGGCGGCAGGATTTTGCCCCATTGTGCTCTATGCCCTCGACAGCACCGCCCATGAGTTGGCCAGCACCATGACATTGCCCTCCTATGTCACGCTGCACCGTACCCGACCGGATGCCTGCTGGCAGTGGGAAGGGTTGTTTGCGGCAGGTGCCATTGCCCTTTACGACCCCGCCGCTCATCAGCAGGCGGACTATTTCCCCCAGTTGCAGCAGCATGAGGGGATCTACGCTATCGGCGAGGATTGGCTGGGGGGGCTTGCCGCCAGTTACCGTAACTGGTGCAACTGGCTGGCCGCTAACAAGGTGCTGCTGCTCGAGGATCACCCGTTTCAGGGGATGCAATTGCAACAGACCATCGCCGGGTTGGGGCTCTCCTGTCAGTGGGTACAGGATGAATCGGCCTGTCTTGCGGCATTGTCGGCGGGCGACATCAGCCTGCTGGTGTGCGATCTCAGTCTGGTGGAGCAAGATGCCATCAGTCTGCTGATGAACCAGCCCCAGTTGCAGGAGGCCGGGCTGCCCATTGTGCTGCTTTCGGCCCATGAGCAGACGCTGATCGACGGTGCCCGCCGCCTGCTGCACGATGCCGGTTTCAATATTCTGGCGGCGCTGGCCAAGCCGCTTGATTGCGACGAGCTGCTCAGGTTGCTGCGTCGACTCTATCTGGGCCCGCTGCGTCAGCAGCGCTTGAGCGGCCAGCGCCGCTCCATCCGCCGGTGGCAGGGGGAGGTGCAGGGTCAGCTTGGGCTGCTCTCCAGTCCCGCGACCCCTCATCCGGTCTGGCTGGCGGTAACGGGTTTACCCAGCCGCTGGGAGGCGCTCAAGGATTGGCTGACGGAGCAGTCGCGTACCCCAGCCGAACTGACTCTGCTGATCCACCGTCGTGACCACCTGCTCGGCAATGCCGATCGCTTCGCGCTGGTGCTGCAAGCCAGTCTGGCGGGGAGCAAGCTTGCGCTGCTGCTCGATAACAGCCAACATCTGCCATTCGATCTGCTGGAGCGTTTGCCGCTGCAAGCCTTGCTGCTGGGGCAGGGGATCTTGCCGGAGATGGAGTCCTTGACCGGTGACTCCCTGCTGGGACGCTTTATGGCCAGGGTTCGGGAGCTGGGGATCGCCGTCTATCTGGATGATCCTTACAACCTGCTCGACGTCGAGGTGTGGCGAGAGCGCGGTATGACGGGGCGCTGGTAAGCCATGCCGCGCTACCTCTGCTGGCCCATGCACCGGGAGCGCCTTGGCAAAGGACTGGAGGGCTGGCCCCATCCGCTTTCCCGAGCTGCGCTGCCACTGGCTATGGAGGTATCCGGGGGGCCGTGCTTGCTGCGCGAGCTGCATGGGGTGCCGCCTGCCCGCATGCTGGCTGCTTACGATGCATTGAGTGAAGAGAGCATCTATCTGCGCTTTATGCGTCCGAAACGGACGCCGCCACCGGAACAGGTAGCCCAATTTCTCAATTACCATCCCGAACAACAGATCTCGCTGCTACTGACCGATCTGGCTGGTGAGCCGCTGGCTCAGGCGCAATCAATCCGCCGCCGCCTTCATCCCGATCGGGCGGAGTTTTCTTGCATCGTGGCGGATCACTTTCAGCACAAGGGGGCGGGGAGGCGGATTCTGCTGGCGCTGGCACTGCTGGCCAGGGAGGATGGGATCCGGGAGTGGACGGCGGAAGTGTTGGCCCAGAACCGGCCCATGCTGACCCTGCTCAAGCGCCTTGGCTTGCCGCTGACCCTGGTGACCGGGCGGGAGATGGTCTTTGTCAGGCTGGATCTGTCGGTACTGGATGCCTGGTTACCCGCACCGCCAGCGGCGCCGCTTAAGACCAAGGGCGAATAGTGACACTTTTTTCCCTGTGCTAAGGTCACATTTATTGTGCGGGGATAGACGGAGCAGCTTATGGCGCAGTCATATAAACATATCGTGATCCTGACCGGCGCGGGGATCTCTGCCGAATCCGGCATCAAGACTTTTCGTGCCTGCGACGGCTTGTGGGAAGAGCACAAGGTCGAGGATGTGGCGACCCCCGAGGGGTATGCCCGGGATCCCGAACTGGTGCTGCGCTTTTACAACTCCCGCCGTAAACAGCTGCAACAGCCCCAGGTTCATCCCAATCCGGCCCACTATGCGCTGGCCCGCCTCGAGCGACTGCTGCCCGGTTCGGTGACCCTGGTCACTCAGAACATCGACAATCTGCATGAGAGCGCGGGCAGCAAGAACCTTATCCATATGCACGGCGAGCTGCTCAAGGCCCGCTGCCCCGAGTCCAGTCAGGTGATCGAGTGGCGCGGTGATCTCCATCAGGACGAGCTCTGCTCCTGCTGCCAGTTCCCTCAGCCGATGCGTCCCCATGTGGTCTGGTTTGGCGAAATGCCGCTCGGGCTGGATCGCATCTACAGCGCGCTTGCCCAGTGCGATCTCTTTATCTCCATCGGCACCTCTGGCGCTGTCTATCCGGCCGCCGGGTTTGTCCATGAAGCGGGATTGAACGGGGCGCACACCATCGAGCTCAATCTCGAACCGAGCGAGGTAGGTAGCCAGTTTGACGAAAAGCGCTATGGCCCAGCCTCCCTGCTGGTGCCCGCCTATGTCGATGAGTTGCTGGAGGCGTGCGGCATTCATCAACCGAGGCAAGTCGAGGGGCACAACTGGATGGAGATGCGCGGTCCCTGAGCTACTGTGCGACGGGACAGTTGCAATGGTTCGGTGAAATCGCCACACTGGCAACCATTTAAAAAATGGGACGCAGTTGGCGCAAATTACCATGACCGCAGTAAAGCAATGGATCGCTTTTTTTCTCCTGATGCTAGCCAGTGCCAGTGCATCGGCCTCCATCCCCCTGATGACCCTGGTACTGCCAGATGGCCAGCAGGTGACCCTCGATGAGGCGGCCCTCTCCGCCTTGCCACAGACCGAATTCACCACGACTACCCCCTGGACTCAGGGCGCCCGCCACTATCGCGGGCCGACCCTGTCAGCCGTGCTGGCGGCGCAAGGGATCCCGGATGCCCGCAAGATCGCCGTCTCGGCCCTCAACGGTTATCAGCAGGTGGTGGATCTGGCCCTGTTCGACGGCGTGCCGCTGACCCTGGTGCGTCAGGAGGACGGCAAACCGCTGACCCGGCGCAACAAGGGGCCGCTCTGGCTGCTCATCCCGTTCACCACCTATCCCAAGCTGGACGTGCCAGCTATCCACAACTGCATGGTGTGGCAGGTTACCCGCATCGAGATCGTCGACTGATGGGGTTGTCCCGCCACAAACTGCTGTTGGTTGCGGTGTCGCTGCTGTTTCTACTCTCGTCGGGCAGCAGCCTCTATCTGCAGCATCGGCAGGAGCAGTTGGTCGATACCTTCTACCGCAATGTTCACTGGAACATCAGCCAGGTGATGCTCGAATCCCAGCGTTTTCTCTACGACCTGCAGCTCTATCGGGCTGGCAGACTGTCGATGGAGACCCTGAGCCTCGATTACGATCTGCTGTGGAACCGGCTCGACATCTTCCTCATCAGCAGTGAAACCGCCGAGATGCGCCAGCGGCATGGGCTCGGCAAAGTGCTGGCCACCTTGTTCGAGCAGATCAAGCAGCTCGAACCCCAGATGGAGGCCGGTGCGCTGCGCGAGGGGGCTGAGCTTGCCCGCTTGCAGGAGGCGATCGCCAGCCAGACCCGTCTCATCGAACAGATAGGGGATCAGATCCTCTCGGGCCAGGAGCGGGAGCATTCGGTCAGCCAGATCCGCAACAGCCTGTTCTGGCTGCAGGTCTGGCAACTGATCCTGTTGCTGACCGGGGGTGCTCTGGTCGCAGCCCTCATTCGCGCCAATCTGGCGAACCGCCGGCTTGCTCTGCTCGATCCCCTGACCCAGCTGGGCAACCGCCGTGCCCTGCAGGAACAGCTCTCTCGCGCTCTGCATGCTGGCGAGGTGAGCGCTTTGGTGGTGCTCGATCTCAAGCGCTTCAAGCAGGTCAATGATCTGCTGGGTTATCAGGTCGGTGATCGGCTGTTGCAGATGGTGGCCAACAAGCTGCTGCAGGCCCATGGCAGCCACGCTTACCGGCTCGGCGGAGATGAATTTGCCGTGGTGCTGACCAAGGCGAATGATGCGCTGGAAACCGCCATTCATGAGCTGGTGGATCTGCTCCATTTCGAGTTCGTGACCCGGGAGTGCAGCTTCGATCTGGCCTGTCGGCTCGGGGTCGCCAAGGCGCAGCAACAGGATGCCGCCCGGTTGCTGGATCAGGCCATCTTGGCCCTTAACCAGGCCAAGCGTAGCCAGGAGGGGGCGATCAGCTGGTTTGAGCCTGCCATGCTGCAGCAGTTGCAGTTGAGTCAGCAGCAGCTTCATCAGCTGCGAGAGTGGTTGGCGGGGCGCGAGCTAGCCCCGCTGCGAGTGGCATTGCAGGCGCTGACGGACGGGCAGGGCACCGAGATGTGGCAATTGGCGCTTGAGTGGCGTGAGCAGGGGGCGCCCTGTCAGATGCGCTGGCTGCAGGAGTGCGGCGTGCTGGGGTCCGTGTTGGCCCGTGTGCTGCAAACGCACGAGGCGCAGTATGCCGATGGTCGTGCACTGCTGGTCCCGCTTGACAATCAGGCCCAGCTGACTCATCTACTGGCCTATCTGCCGGGCGGGTCCCGCACGCCGCTAGTGTTGCTGGTACCGACGCTACAGCCGGATGGTGTCTTGCTGGCGGGATTGCGCCAGCAGGGTTGCACTCTGGCGCTTAGAGAGATTGGCAGTACCACCGCGGCGCAGTTGGTCGCCGGCTGGCCTGTCCGCTACTGGCTGCCGCAGGGTGATGATGATGGCGAGTTGTTGCAGCCTCTGTCCAGACGATTGGGGCTGGTGCCACTGCAAGTGCTGGCAGCCAGGGAGACCCGGTCGCTGGCCTGAGGGCAAAAAGCGGTATTGCACCGGCAAGAGACAAAATGAAACAAGGCGACCTCGGGGTCGCCTTGTTCTTTTATTGCCCCTGAAAATCAGGTACGAGGGGCGCAGGATTGCCTGATCACCAGGTCAGGGTCGACGGTGATCAGGTGATTCTCCACCGCTTCGCCGTTGATGCGAGCCAGCAGTCGGGTGACGGCGAGGCGACCCAGTTCCTCTTTGGGCTGATTGACGGTGGTTAGCGGCGGCGACATAAATTCTGCCAGTGCCACATTGTCGTAGCCGACGATGGATAGGTCGCGCGGGATCACCAGCCCCGCCTGATGGGCGGCACTGATGGCTCCCATCGCCATCATGTCGTTGCAGACAAAGAGGGCGGTGGGGCGCTCGGGCAATGCCAGCAGACGGGTCATCGCCTGATGGCCGCTGGCGCAGTCAAAGTCCCCCTCCTGGATCCACTCTTGATTGATCGTGAGACCCGCCTCCTGCAACGCCTGCTCAAAGCCAGCTTGGCGCTGGTTGGCGGGGGCACGGCTGTGGGGGCCTGTGATGCAGCCGATGGCGGTATGGCCCAGCTCAATCAGATGGCGGGTTGCGAGATAACCGCCGTGGAAGGAGTTGTCGGCGATAAGATCCACATCCTCGCTGACCAGCCCCCAATCCATCACCACCACCGGCAGGCTCTTGAGCCAGTCGAGCTGATTGAACACCTCTTGCTGTCCTTCGCTACACATGATCAGCAGGCCATCGACCCGCTTGCGCAGCATCATCTTGAGGTAGGAGAGCGCCGTCTCGGCTTGCCCCTCGGTGTTGCCCAGCATCAGGTTGTAGCCCTGCTCGAAGCAGTAACGCTCCACCCCGCGCACCACCTCGGCAAAGAAGGGGTTGCTGGAGGTGGTGACCAGCATGCCGATACTGTTGGTCTCCTTCACCTTGAGGCTGCGGGCCACCAGACTCGGGGCATAGTTGAGATCGCGCATGGCGGCGAAGACCCGCTCGCGGGTCTCCTCGGCCACGAAGCGGGTCTCGTTGATGACATGGGAGACGGTGGTGGTAGAGACCTGGGCCCTCGCCGCCACCTCCTTGATATTGGCCATCAGTGCCCCTGCGCAGTCTGCTCAAGCAGGAAGGTGTCGACCTCCTGCTTGCTCGGGATGGAGCTCTGGGCGCCGAACCGGGTGACGGAGAGCGCCGCCGCCCCATGGGCAAAGCGTACCGCGCTGTGGAAATCGGCTCCGGCCAGTTCCGCTGCCAGCAGGGCGCCATTGAAGGTATCGCCCGCGGCAGTGGTATCCACCGCCTTGACCCGAAAGCCCGGGATCAGCTGTTGCTGCTGTGCGTTGCTGCAGTAAACCCCCTGAGAGCCCAGGGTGATCATCACATCCGCAATGCCCATCTGGTGGAAGCGGGCGGCCGCCTCGCGGGCGCTCGCTTCGTCGGTGACTTTTACGCCGGTCAACAGCTCGGCTTCAGTCTGGTTGGGGGTGATAAGGTCGACCAGCACCAGCAGTTCGCTTGAGAGCGGACGGGCAGGGGCGGGGTTGAGCACCACCCGGGTGCCGTGGGCGCGGGCCAGGCGTGCAGCTTCGTGGACGCTCTCGAGCGGCACTTCCAGCTGCAACAGCAGGGTGTGGGCGTCGGCGATCATCGCTTCGTGGTTTTTCACCACGGCAGGGGTGATGGCGCCGTTCGCTTCGGCGGAGATACCGATACTGTTCTCCCCCTCATCACTCACATAGATGATGGCGATGCCGGTCGGGAGCTTGGGATCGAGCTCGACGGCGCTGACGTCGATGCCATCTTTGGCAAAGCCGCTCTTCATCTGGTGGCCTATGGCGTCATCACCGATGCGGGCGATAAAGGAGACGGGGGCACCGAGACGAGCGGCAGCAACCGCCTGATTGGCCCCCTTGCCACCGGGCACCACCTGATAGCTGTGGCCGGTCAGGGTTTCACCCGGGCGAGGAAAGTGGGGAACGCGCAGCACATGGTCTGCATTGACACTGCCCAGAACGACGAGACGATTCATGTTGACTACTCCTGATGCATCTTGGCTTGAACACTGTGATTGAGTGAGACCAAGCCGGGAGGCACCGTAATTGAGGGGAAAAAGGGGAGGCGAGCCTCCCCCTTGTGATTTATTTGCTGACCACTTGCAGCGGTACCGGAATGGATTTTTCGACCGGTTGACCTTTCAGCACCTTGTCGGCAGTCTCGACGCCGATGGCACCGATCAGCGCAGGTTGCTGGGCCACGGTGGCGGCCAGTTTACCCTTGGCTACGGCGGCTTTGCCATCGTCAGTGCCGTCGAAGCCGACGATCATCACCTCTTTACCGGCAGCCTGCACGGCGCGGATGGCACCCAGCGCCATCTCGTCGTTCTGGGCAAAGACTGCTTGAACGGTCGGGTGGGCAGCCAGCAGGTTTTCCATGACGTTCAGACCCTTGGTGCGGTCAAAGTCGGCAGGCTGGGAAGCCAGCACCTGCAGCTTGTTGGCCGCCACGGCCAAGGCAAAACCTTCGCCACGGTCACGGGCGGCGGAGGTACCGGCAATCCCTTCCAGCTGGATCACCTTGGCACCGGTACCCAGTTTCTCGGTGATAAAGTCACCGGCCAGCTTGCCGCCTGCCACGTTGTCGGAGGCAATGTGGGCCTTGACCTCACCCTGCGCAGCGCCGCGGTCCAGGGTCAGTACCGGAATGCTGGCGCGGTTGGCCAGACGAATGGCGTTGCCGACTGCTTCGGAGTCGGTGGGGTTGATCAGGATGGCGCCGACCTTGCGCACGGTGAGATCTTCCATGTTGGAGAGCTCTTTGGCCGGGTCATTCTGGGAGTCCAGTACCACCAGCTCGTAGCCAAGCTCCTTGGCTTTGGCTTCGGCACCCTCTTTCATGGTGACGAAGAAGGGGTTGTTGAGGGTGGAGACCACCATCGCCAGGGTTTGATCGGCGGCATGGGCGGTGCCCAGCACGGACATGATGGCGGCAGCGAGCAGGGTATTGAGCTTTTTCATCATTTCATTCCTTGTGTGTGGCTTGTCTTATCAACGATTGCTTTTGTTATCGATCATCACGGCAAGCAAGATCACGCTGGCCTTGGCGATCATCTGGTAATAGGAGGATACGTCGAGCAGGTTGAGGGCGTTATTCAGGAAGCCGATGATCAAGGCACCGATCAGGGTCCCCATGATGCGGCCCTTGCCTCCCATCAGGCTGGTACCACCCAGCACCACGGCGGCGATGGCATCCAGCTCGTAACCCATGCCCGCTGTCGGCTGGGCAGAGGAGAGGCGAGAGGTAACGATAAGCCCTGCCAGTGCCGAGAGCGCGCCGCACAGACCATACACCGCCAGCTTCACCCGATCCACATTGATACCGGAGAGACGGGTGGCAGACTCGTTGCCGCCCAGCGCGTAGATGTAGCGACCGAGACGGGTATGGTTGAGCATGAACCAGGCGAGCAGGAAGACGATGGCCATCAGCCAGATGGGCACCGGCAGACCGAACAGGTAACCGGTACCGAGCCAGGCGAAGTGATCGGCGCCGTCACTGAAACCGGTGGAGATGGGGCGACCCTCGGTATAGACCATGGTGATGCCGCGCAGAGCGGTCATGGTGACCAGGGTGGCGATAAATGCCTGTACCTTGCCCTTGGCAATGATGAGGCCGCTGACGCCGCCCAGCAGGGCACCGGCACCCAGAGTGAGGGGCACCACCAGCCAGATCGGCAGCTCCATGGCGACCATGGTCGCGGCCAGCGCGCCGCACAGGGCCAGTACCGAGCCGACCGACAAATCGATACCGGCGGTAAGGATAACCAGCGTCATACCGACCGCCATGATGGCGTTGACCGAGGTCTGGCGCAGGATGTTGAGCAGGTTGTCGGCGGTGAAGAAGTTGGGGCTCAGAAAGGAGACCACACCAATCAGGACCAGCAGCGCGACCAGGGATTTGTTCTCGATCCACCACGCCTTGCTCATAACGCCACGGCGGGAAAGGGTTTGGGTTGTCATTGGGATGCCTCTTGCTCTGCTTGCCACTGTTTACCGACTGCCGCCGCCATCAGCTTCTCCTGATTGGCATCGCGGGTGTTGAACTCTGCGCTGATGCGCCCTTCGTGCATCACCATGATGCGATCACTCATGCCGAGCACTTCCGGCATTTCGGAGGAGACCAGAATGATGCTCATACCCTCCTTCTTGAACTGGTTGATCAGCTGATAAATTTCCTTTTTCGCCCCCACGTCGACGCCGCGGGTCGGCTCGTCGAGGATCAGTACCTTGGGCCGGGTCAGCAGCCCCTTGGCGATGGCCACCTTCTGCTGGTTGCCGCCGGAAAGCAGCTTGATCAGCTGATCCTGACTCGGGGTCTTGATGTTGAACAGGCGCACATAGTCGCTCACCGCCTGCCGCTCGGCCTTGCCGTCAATCTTGCCGTTGCTGATGAACTCGTCGAGGGCGCACAGACTCATGTTTTCGCGCACCGACAGCTCCAGCACCAGCCCATCGCCCTTGCGATCCTCGGAGATATAGGCGATGCCGGCGGCCAGCCCGTCGGCCGGGCTTTTGGGTACCAGAGCATGACCGTCAACTTGCACTTCACCGGCGCTGATGGGGCTGGCGCCATAGATAAGCTTCATCAGCTCGGTACGGCCGGAGCCCATCAGGCCGCTGAAGCCCAGAATTTCCCCCTGACGCAGGGAGAAGCTCACCCCGCGCACGCCGGGACCGGCCAGATCTTTCACCTGCAGGCTGACGGGGCCGAGCTCGCGCTCAAGGCGCGGGTACTGCTCTTCCAGCCGGCGACCCACCATCATCTCGATGATCTTGTCTTCGTCCAGATCGCTCACCGCCTTCTCGCCGATCCACTTGCCATCGCGCAGCACGGTGACCCGATCGCAGATCTCGAAGATCTCCTTGAGGCGGTGGGAGATATAGACGATGCCGCAACCTTGCTCACGCAGCTCGCGGATAACCTTGAACAGCTGCTCGGTCTCGGTATCGGTCAACGCATCGGTCGGCTCGTCCATGATGATGACGCTGGCATCAAACGACAGCGCCTTGGCGATCTCCACCATCTGCTGTTCGCCGATGGAGAGATCCCCGAGTCGGGTATCCGGCCCGTGTTTGACCCCAAGTCGTGCCAGCAGGCCGCTTGCCCGTTCGCGCAGCTGTTTGTGGTCGATGTTGCCAAAACGGGTACGGGGTTCGCGACCGAGGAAGATGTTGGCGGCAATCGACAACTCCGGCAGCAGGTTCAGCTCCTGGTGGATGATGCTGATCCCCTGATCCTGAGAGTCGCGGGGGCCCTTGAAGTGGACCGACTGACCGCGGTAGCTGACGCTGCCCGCATCGGCCTGATAGATGCCGGTCAGCACCTTCATCAGGGTGGATTTGCCGGCGCCATTTTCACCGAGCAAGGCCATCACCTGGCCCGGATAGACCCGCAGACCCGCTTCATCGAGGGCGCGCACACCGGGGAAGGTCTTGACGATCCCGGTCAGCTCCAGAATGGGTGAGAGGGGGGAGGTTGTGCTCATTTGCAGCTTCCTTGAAGAGGCCTTCTTTGAAGAATGTCAGAACGCCACACCGGCGCAGAGGATCAGGTTGGCGTAGGGGGTCACCTCGCCGCTGCGCACGATCGCCTTGCTCTGGCGGGAGCGGGTTTTGAACTCCTCGTGCAGGCAGTATTCGATGGCGATGGGCTTGCCCTGGGCGGCTGCGTGGGCTTCAAGCTGATCGACCAGCGCCTGATGGGCGGCGGGGCTGATCTGCTTGATCTCGCTTGCCATGATCGCTTTCTCCACCACCAGATCGGTAAGCAGGGCAGTCAGTACGGTTGCAAGGCTGGGCGTCCCCGCCATCAGCGCCAGATCGATCCGCTCCGGACCTGCCGGAATGGGCAAGCCTGCATCGCAGACGGTGATCTCGTCGGTGTGGCCCATCTGTGCCACCAGAGCACTCAGGGGAGCATTGAGCAGTACGCCTCGTTTCATACAGCACCTCATCAGGCCTTGGCCCGTCAATCTGTGAACCGCTAGGCAACCGGTTACGCAACCGGTTGCGTCATGGCGCAAAGATAGGCTTTTTACTAAGGAAGGGCCACGGCAATACCACGGAAATGTGAAAACGATCTCAAAGGCGGGAGAAGAAGTGCAGGTGAGGAGATAGGAAGGGTGTCAGCAGAGCCCTGACACCCTTGTTATTTATCGAGCTATTGATTTTATGGTTAGTTGTCCAGTGCCTTGGCGACCGCCGGACGGCTCAGCATGCGCTGATAATGGTCGGCAACCTTGGGGAATTCACCGATCTCGACCCCATCGCTTTTCAGCCAGCCCGCGACCACGAACAGATAGATATCCGCCACGCTGAACTGCTCGCCGAGCACCCAGGGGCCTGCCAGATAGTGCTATCGCTGTGCGTCTATCGATAGCTCGATTTTGTTATTTTTTTGATTTTAATTGGTAGTGTCGTAATAAGCGATATTTTATTTTTATAAGAGGATGGCTTTATCACATATAACATCTTGACTTGGTATGGAAATAAATATGGCAATTTAAATCCATGGGGGTTGTATGTATGCAACAATGCATGTGATTATCGTATGGAAATAGGGTCGACACTTTGACAATCATCGATCGAAAGGCATGATTTATATGTTTTATTTAAATAAAAACATATACCTAAAACAAATTCATAGTAAAAATGCCGACCACTAAATTTTTAATAGTACTTATCTCTTGAAGGTAACCGTTAATTTATTATCAATTTTATGTTTGGCGATTTCATAATCAGGATCATACGTAGCCAAGTTATGAGCAACCATACCAACCGCTGATGCAATACCCAAAAGACCGGTAACTCCCCCAAAAACAGAGGCTCCAGCAGCCGCAACTCGACCATATAAATAAATACGGCAACTCAGCCCGGAAGACTCTATCTCTCTCTCAACGTAGGTAACTGCACTATCCATTCTTCCACTTAAACCTCTAACCTCAAAAGACTTTCTCTGGGATATTAGTTGTTTTAATTTCCCATTCTCCAAATCACTATACTGAATTGACTCCATAAATTTCCCTTTTAGTCTTAGGTTATAAATTCATTGCATTTTGGGGGCTGTGATTCTTTGCTGAATTAACAAAAAAGTATCATAAGCCTCATTGTAATTTATATGGGAGAGGTTGATATAATAATGTTCAGTGTCATTATGCAGCTAAACAGTGACATGGTATTACAAGTTTGTCTCAACTGTCTAGATTTATTCACATGAGATTTTTTTACAATGAAACTGGATTTATGAACAGTGAAGCTAAGTCGCGGTCATTGTTAGGCAGCAGTCATTAAAATGGTATAGACCAGATAAATGGCTTGTTGATCTTTCTTCTTTTTGGCGGAGCAGTTATGACCTAGATCGTAGCTGCAATAGAGTGTGGCGACAGGTCAAACTGCCGCCACTGTTTTACACCGTCACAATCTAGGGGTCATCATATGATGATTGTTCGAAATTATTCTAGGGTCGGAAGGCGACTGCGATTGCGTCGCAGCATCACTGTGGAGCGATTCTCAGTACCTCTGAGATCAGCCGGATATTCGGAGATCACATAACCAGTATCGATCGTTTCGAAAGACAATGGTGCTCCAACCGGAGAGCGATCCGCACGCCGTACTTGCAAACTGTTCGACTCAATCCACAGCGCTGCTGCGTGGTTTGGCGCTGCGATAAGGGTTGCCTCGTCGGTCTCCGAGCGAAACTGGGTCACAGATTGTGTTGTTGAGTATCCCAGCTCGATGCTGAGGGAAACACTTGCTTTCGTACTGAAACCACCTGCATCTATACCGCTTTCATAACCGACGGTAATACCCGTATTGATGGAGAACGTCTGGCTGCTTTCTTTTGACACACCTGTTGTGATGGATGTTGATGCGGATTGCTCGGTTTGCGTCGTGTTGTCGATAAACAGTACCAATGAGTAGTCGACGCTGCGTTCAACTGTGTAGAACGGAGAGTTCCTCACTCGCCATTCCACGTTTTTTGTGTCATCACGTACAGCTGTAAATGGCACGGTGACGATTCGATCAACTTTGGGATTGGTGTGTGTTGGCGGCTTGGTTCGACCCGTGAGTATGGGTTTATCGATGGAGTGGGTTACTACTTCGGTTGGCAATGGCAGTCGGAGATTATAAGCGACGGAAGCGCTGTCAGGCTTTTGGTGACTGTCGCGACCAACGAAACTGTTGACAGCAAAAATTCCATCTGGCGTATCCAGAAAAGACTTACTAGCGTCGATTTGCCAGACGCCAAAATCACGGTCTGCCCCCGAGCCGGTGTCATCCCAGATCAAATTGCCAATTTTTCCATCGCAAACGAGCTCTTCGGCCACACACATTACTTGAAGCCCTGTAGGGGCGTTGTATCCAGTGACAAAGATATCGCCCAGTGCGACATAGCCTGCAGGCGGAACTGGCCGCCAGCACGAGCCATCAGCTTTGGCACCGCTGCCACGATCTGTCCAAATTAAGTCAAACCTAATCGGCTGTGCCAAGGCGGGCTTTTGATTCGGTTTGGACACGTTTTTCACGCACAATGACGCGAACTTTCCGTTGGGATTATCGTAATTGTTCACTCCGATGCTACCCAGTGCATAAAAACCTGCTGGCGGGATCGGGTGATAAAATCCGATGTCATGGTCAGCACCACTGCCGCGATCATTCCAGCGATATTCATACTCGGTGGTAAAGGCCAGCTCTAGATCGCCGAACTGCATTACACGAGCAACCATCGTATCAGTTTTGGAAATGGCTTCAGTATTGAACGTTGTTTCAGCAATGATGTTTGTTTCCATATTCAAAGTCCTTTTGTTGGATAGTGTGCTCGAGATCTGAATTGGTCGACTCATATGAGATTGAGTACAGGTATCAATGTCAGCGAACAACAGGAGCAAGCCAAACTGCTTCTATCTCTGGTAGTGAGAAACTGCGTATCACCACGTCTACCTGATGCTGCGTCATCAATGGCCGATATGTGCAATTTGTATGGGCGCATATCGTTCACTAGGTCTTTAAACACAGCTGTCAGAGTGTAAGTCCTGATATATATGGTCATACCTGACAGTTCTGACAGTTCTGACAGTTCTGACAGTTCTGACAGGTCGGGATAGGAAACTCTTTAAGTTCGTTGGACCTTAGTTGTGCTCGGGGATGGGGTCAGGTGAAGGTGGATCACAGATCCGTGTAGTTAAAGTCTGCTTCTTGGATGGTGAGAGTATGCGCACCAAGATGTAAAAGGGGGCAATGGCCCCCTTAATCCATTAATCCCGTCAGGGCGGATTAACTGTCGACTTAACCGGCCTTGGCCACCATGGCTTTCAGCTGCAGGAAGTACTGCTCGTAGAGGCGGGAGGCATCACCCACATCGGACTGGAATTCGCCCTTGCGTTTGATTTCGTCGCTCGGGAAGACCATGGTGTTGTTGCGAAACGCCGGGGTGAGCAGGGGAATGGCATCCTTGACCGGGGTGGGGTAGCCAATTGCCTCGGCCACCTTGGCGGCCACATCGGGGCGCATCAGGAAGTTGATCAGGGCGTGGGCTTCCTTCACATGCTTGGCCTTGGCCGGGATGGCGAGGTTGTCCATCCAGAGTACCGCCCCTTCTTCGGGGTAGGTCATCTGGATGGAGCGGTATTCGCGCTGGGCGCCATAAGCCGAGCCGTTCCACAGCATGCCGATATTGACCTCACCGGCGATAAAGGGGTCGGCCGGGTTGTCGGAGTTGAACGCCTTGACGTTGGGCATCAGCTTTTTCAGGTATTCGAACGCTTCGGCAATTTGCGCCTTGTCCTGGGTGTTGGGGCTGTAGCCCAGCTGCACCAGCGCGATATGGAACACCTCGCGGGCATCGTCCATCAGCAGCAGGCTCTCTTTCCACTCTGGCGCCCAGAGCTGTTTCCAGCTGGTGACCGGCTGCTCGATGATGTCGGTGTTGGTGCCGATCCCGGTTGCGCCCCAGATATAGGGAATGGAGTAGCGGTTGTCCGGGTCGTACTCGTGGTTGAGCAGAGTGGGGTCGAGGTGCTTGAAGTTGGGCAGCTGGGCGCGATCCAGTGGCTGCAGCATCCCCTCTTTGGCCATTTTCGAGATGAAGTAGGTGCTGGGCACCACCACGTCATAGCCGTCGCCATGGGTTTTCAGCTTGGCGTAGAGGGTCTCGTTGGATTCGTAGGTGGAGTAGATCACCTTGATGCCGGTCTCTTGCTGGAACTGCTCCAGCAGACCGTCCGGCACATATTCCGACCAGTTGTAGAAGTAGACCACCTTGTCATCGGCCGCGTGAGCGCTCTGGCTCAGCAGCGGGGTGGTGAGGGTGAGGGCGGCTGCCAGCAGGGCGCCGGCCTTGTGTTGGATTGTCATTAACAACTCCTTGGGGTTATGGGGCCTTGCGGCCCACCGTGACAGAGTTCGCCAAAGGTGGCGGGGACGAAACGGGCAGGGTCACCCCTGCCGTTTACGCAGTAACAGTTGCGCCAGCAGCACCATCCCGAGGGAGGCGACCAGCATCAGGGTGGCCAGGGCGTTGACCTCGGGGGAGACCCCCACCTTGACCATGGAGTAGATCTTGAGCGGCAGGATCTCGTAGGCCGGGCCGGTAACAAAGGAGCTCACCACCACGTCGTCCAGCGACAGGGTAAAGGAGAGCAGCCAGCCTGCCATCACCGCCGGCAGGGCCAGCGGCAGTATGATGCGGCGCAGGATGATCCACTCGCCAGCCCCCAGATCCCGCGCCGCCTCCAGCATCCGCACATCGAAGCCGCACAGCCGCGAGTAGACGGTGATCACCACAAACGGCAGGCAGAAGGTGATATGGGCGATCAGCAGCGACCAGAAGCCCAGCGCAATGCCGGTCACCACAAACAGGGTCAGGAGCGAAATGGCCATCACGATATCGGGGGACATCATCACCACAAACAGCATGCCGCTCACGTACTGTTTGCCGCGAAAGCGGTAGCGAAACAGCGCTACGGCGGTGAGGGTGCCGATCAGGGTGGCCGCGGTGGCGGTGAGGGCGGCGATGGTCAGGGAGTGCTGGGCCGCCTGCATCAGGCTGGCGCTGGCAAACAGCTTCTCATACCAGCCCAGGGTAAAGCCGCGCCAGTCGATACCATATTTCGACAGGTTGAAAGAGTTGGCGATCAGCACCCCGATGGGCACATAGAGATAGCCAAACACCAGCAGCAGGAACAGAGCTTTCAGTGCGCGCATCATGCCAGCTCCCCCTTCTTGCTGAGCAGCTTGCCCGCCCGCCAGTAGCAGTAGACCAAGAGCGCCATCAGCACCGTCAGCATCACGCTGATGGCGGCGCCAAAGGGCCAGTCACGGCTGTTGAGGAACTGGGTCTTGATCAGGTTGCCGATCAGCAGGTGCTTGGCGCCCCCCAGCAAGTCGGAGACGTAGAACATCCCCATGGCGGGCAGGAACACCAGCAGACAACCGGCGATGATGCCGGGCAGGGTGAGGGGCAAAATAATCCGCACCAGTCGCTGCCAGCCGTTGGCGCCCAGATCTCGCGCCGCCTCCAGCAAACGGCCATCCAGCTTCTCGATGCTGGAGTAGAGCGGCAGCACCATAAAGGGGAGCAGCACATAGACCAGCCCGATGATGACGGCCACCTCGGTATACATCATCTGCAGCGGTCGCTCGATGAGCCCCAGATCCAGCAGCCACCCATTGATCAGCCCCCGGGTGCCGAGCAGCACCTTGAGCGCATAGGTGCGGATCAGGGAGTTGGTCCAGAACGGCACCACCACCAGAAACAGCAGCAGCGGGCGGATACGCGCTGGCAGATGAGCCAGCAGCCAGGCAAAGGGGTAGCCCACCAGCAAGCAGATGGCGGTGGCGAGCAGCGCCAGCCAGAGGGAGTGAAGCAGCACCTCAAAATAGAGCGGGTCCAGCAAGCGGCCATAGTTGCTCAGGGTAAAGAGCGGCGCGATAAGCTCGGACTCGTCACGGGTCAGGAAGCTGACGCCGATGATCATCAGGTTGGGCAGGAAGACAAACAGCGTCAGCCAGCCGAGGATCAGCGCGATGGCCGTGTTGCGAAAGCCGTTGTGGGCAAAGCTGTGCGCTACCCGCAGATTAGTGAGGCTCATAGGGCAGCACCACCTCCCAGCTGTCGACCCAGTGGATCGCCACCTCCTGACCCAGACGGTAGTCAAAATCGGGGTCATCCTCGTCGAAGAACTCGGAGATAAGCAGTTGTTTGCCGCTTTCGAGCTCGATCACCGAATCCAGCGTCGCCCCCTTATAGTTGCGCTCGCGGATATTGCCACGCAGCGCGCCGCTCTGATCGTCATCCTGATCGAGAATGCGCAGATCTTCCGGGCGCAGCAGCACCAGCACCTTGTCGTCTGGCTGGAATGGCAAGGTGGTATGGAGCAGGCATTCGCGCCCCTCTACCTCGGCCTGCCAGATACCGGGTTCGCGCTGGCTGATCAGTTTGCCATCCATCACGTTGATCTCGCCGATAAAGCGGGCCACGAACAGATTGGCTGGCGATTCGTAGATATCGCGCGGAGTGCCACGCTGGATGATTTGGCCCCCCTCCATCACCAGGATGCGATCCGACATGGTGAGCGCCTCTTCCTGATCATGGGTAACGAAGACAAAGGTGATGCCAAGGCGACGCTGCAGCGCCTTGAGCTCGCTCTGCATCTGCTTGCGCAGCTTGTAGTCGAGCGCCGAGAGGGATTCGTCGAGCAGCAGCAGGCGGGGCTTGTTGACCACGGCGCGGGCGATGGCGACCCGTTGCTGCTGGCCGCCGGAGAGCTGATCCGGGCGGCGATTGGCCAGCTCGGTGAGCTGCACCATAGCGAGGGTCTCCTCGACCCGCTGGCGGATCTCGCTGGCCGGTACTTTCTGCATCTCGAGGCCAAAGGCGACGTTTTCAAACACCGTCATATGAGGGAAGAGCGCATAGCTCTGGAACACGGTGTTGATGTGCCTGTGTTCGGCGGGGATATGGGTGATCTCGTCACCGGCCAGATGGATGGTGCCACCGTCGACCGATTCGAGCCCGGCCAGCAGGCGCAGCAGGGTGGTCTTGCCACAGCCGGAGGGGCCCAGCAGGGTAAGAAATTCACCGTCGTAGATTTCAAGGTCAAGGTCACTCAGGATCACCTTGCCATCGTATTTTTTGCTGATCTTGTTCAGCGCGACAATTACCTGTGGATTGTTCATCATCCGCCAGTCTCACCCCAGCCAGTGGCCATCGTGTTGAAAGAGGGCCGCATTCTATGCAGCCGACACATGAAATTAAAGGCTTTTTGGCCCGAATTAGCCGCAAGTGCGCAGGAAAAACGGCTACGAATAGCAGACCAAATCGCTATAATGTGCCACCTGATTTGGTCGTTTTCGATATTGGATAGTCAATTGAGTAATAAAATGCGTATTGGCGGCTCCCTTGAGCAGTCTCTGAACCAGGGCTACCGCCTTGATCTGAAAGGGGTCATCCAGGAGGGATGGCAACAGACCCGCCGTACCGGATTTGGCCTGCTGCTGGCGATTGTCGGGGTGACGGCGATCTGGATCCTGCTTAGCAATGTGCTGTTGTTGCCCTATCTGGGGGATGACAGCCAGATGAATGTGGCCATGGTGCTGAGCCTGCTGATGACGGTGGTAATGGCCCCCATGACCAGCTCCCTCGATATGCTGGGGTTGCAGCAGTCGGTCGGGGTGCGTGCCCGGGCCAACCAGGTGTTCGACTTCTTCCGCCACTTTGTGCGCCTCGGCATGTTGAGCCTGCTTGGCAGTCTGCTCACCAGCCTGTTTGGCCCGCTATTCGATCTGCTGGGATTGCCCGCCGTACTCTCTTTCATTCCCTCGGCCCTGATCGGCATGGGGCTGCTCTTTACCGTGCCGCTGGTGCTGGAGCGCGGCCTGACGCCACCCCAGGCCATTCTGGTCTCTCTCAAGCTCTTTGCGCGCGGCTGGCCCAGCATTGTGCTGTTCCATGGCGTGATGACCGCGCTCTTCTTCCTGGCTCTGATCCCCATGGGGTTGGGGCTTATCTGGGTGGCACCGCTCTATTTCAACTGCAAGGGGATCCTCTATCGGGATCTCTGCGGGGTGGGGGTAGAGGTTAACGAGGTGACAGAAGGCCCCAACCATTTCAATGCATGATGCAAAAGGACGTTGAATGACCCGTCGATATGGAGTGACCCAAGCCTTGCGCCTGAGCCTGCTGGCCACGCTCTTGCTGCCAGGGCTGGCGCTGGCTGAGCCGGTGCTGGATCTGCAATACAGCACCTTTTACAGCCAGATGAAGACCTTTGCCAAAGGGGAGTTTGGTCACGCCAGACTGGGGTTTTATCTGACCGATCCGCAAAATGGTCAGCGTTGTGGCCTCACCTTTGCCCGGGCTGCAACCGACAGCAAGGAGGTCGCGGGCGAGGTAACGGTCGATAGCGAACTACGCCTGCCTTTTGATGAGGATCTCAACCTCGACAAGGGGATCGTGACCGTTGGCCTGAAAGAGGAGCACGTCACATGCGATATGACGGTACAGGTGATGGCCGATGCGCCGAAAGGACCCGAGCTGCCGCTGGCTGAGCTGGCGGCCCGTCAGCAGCAGATGCAGTCGCTGCTCGACAAGATGGCGGGCATGGTCGGCAAGCACTTCCTGCCGAAGATGGAAGGGGTACGCATTACCCTGGTGCAGCAGAGCGGCACGGCTTATCTGATTGATGGCGCCCGTCAGGAGGCGCTGTCCTGGGAGGAAGGCCACCTGCAGCTGAGCAATGAGCAACTGGCCGCGTTCGCTGCCGGGCAACTGCGCTTGCAGGGTGACGTGTTGCGACTGACCCCCTGGCTGCACAAGGGCTGATGCTGGTGGTGCTGTCACGTTGGTAACAGGCAGATCAAGAAAGCAAAAAAGGAGCGATGATCGCTCCTTTTTTATTGCGTGTGTCCCG